>CACYBV010000392.1 GCA_902772745.1 uncultured Eubacteriales bacterium | reverse complement strand
TCGCTATGGAGCAGGGTCTTCGTTTCGCTATCCGTGAAGGCGGCCGTACCGTCGGCTCCGGCAGAGTTGTTTCCGTTATCGAATAATTCTTGCTGAAAACTTCATGAAACTTACCGGTCCCCGGGTTTTTCGGGGGCCGGTTTTATTTATAATCCGCAATGGGGAAAATCGACGTGCGATATCGCAAGGGAGAGATGACGAATGCTGGAAGTCCCGGGATGCGGCTTTGCTTTCGTTTCCGGTGATTCCGGGTGACAGGAAGGAGAAAAGACATGATTCTGTTAGTGATCGATATGCAGAAAGGCCTGATTGACGAAGAACTGTATGACTGCGAAAGCTTTATGGAAAACTGTATCCGGCTGATCGATGCCGCCAGAAAAAAACATGTGGAAGTTATTTACGCGCAGCATGACGCCGGCCCGGGCAGCGGTCTTACCATAGGAGACAAGGGCTTTGAAATTGCCGATGAGGTGCGTCCTGAACCGGGTGAAAAAGTTTTCATCAAGACGATCAACAGCTGCTTCGGCAATAAGGAACTGAAGAAATACCTGAAGAAATACCTGAAGAAACAGGAGGACAGACGTCTGATGATCATCGGCCTGCAGACCAATTACTGCATCGACGCAACCGTAAAGTCTGCTTTCGAGAGGGGATTTGAGGTTATTGTTCCGGAAGGGACAAATTCTACCTTCGACAATGACTACATGAACGCTGAGACCACGGTCCGGTATTACAATGAAGACGTGTGGGAGGAACTTGCCGATATCGTAACAGTCGAAGAAGCCATGGAAATGTTTGAGAGATAAATACAATCGTTCTGCGGTCATGCAGAAGCCGTGAACTTCAGCGTATTTGAATTTTACTGTAGACGATTCGTACAAAGTATGGTATACTGAAAAAGCGAACAAACATTCGAAAAGACGGCGGATAGTATCGTATGGATTTCAAACTTCACTCAGAATACCAGCCGACCGGCGACCAGCCGCAGGCGATTGCGGAGCTTGTCAAAGGCTTCCGGGAAGGGAATCAGTTCCAGACCCTCCTTGGGGTCACCGGTTCCGGCAAGACTTTTACGATGGCCAATGTGATTGCGGCACTGAACCGGCCGACGCTGATTATTTCCCATAATAAAACCCTCGCGGGCCAGCTCTACAGCGAAATGAAGGAATTCTTTCCGGAGAACGCGGTGGAGTATTTTGTGTCGTATTATGACTATTACCAGCCGGAGGCCTACATTCCGCAGACGGATACCTATATCGAGAAGGACAGCGATATCAACGAGGAGATCGACAAGCTGCGGCTTTCGGCGACGATGTCGCTTGTCGAGCGCAGGGATGTCGTAATCGTGGCTTCCGTGTCCTGCATTTACGGACTCGGGTCGCCCGTGGACTATGCGAACATGGTGGTTTCCCTGCGCCCGGGGATGCAGAAGGACCGGGACGAAGTGATCCATGAACTGGTGCGGAATCAGTACGAAAGGGCCCAGATGGAGTTCAAAAGGGGCACTTTCCGGGTCCGCGGCGATGTTCTCGAGGTTTTTCCCGCCGAGACTTCCGAAAAGGCCGTACGGGTCGAATTTTTCGGCGACGAGATCGACCGGATCAGCGAGTTCGACCCGCTGACCGGGGAGGTCACCGGGCTTCTCCAGCACGCCGCTTTCTTTCCGACCTCCAACTACGTCGTCGAGCACGAAAAGCTGATGAAGGCGACGATGGAGATCGAGAAGGACCTGCAGGAACGGATTGTCGAATTCCGGCAGGAGGACAAGCTCGTCGAAGCCCAGCGGATTAAGGAGCGCACGCTTTTCGATATTGAAATGATGCGCGAGACCGGATTCTGCTCCGGAATTGAGAACTATACGCGCTACCTCACGGGATTGCCGGCAGGGGCGCCGCCTTATACGCTGATGGATTATTTTCCGGACGACTTTCTGATTATTGTCGACGAGAGCCACATGACGATCCCGCAGCTAAGAGGCATGTACAACGGCAACTGGAGACGGAAGCAGACCCTGATCGACTATGGCTTCCGCCTGCCCTCGGCGATGGACAACCGGCCGCTTTCTTTTGATGAGTTTGAAGGGAAAATCGACCAGCTGCTGTTTGTCTCCGCGACGCCGGGTCCTTATGAGGAGGATCACGAGATGCTCCGGACGGAGCAGGTGATCCGGCCGACGGGGCTTCTTGACCCGAAAATTGACGTACGGCCGGTGAAGGGCCAGATCGACGACCTGATCGGCGAGATCCGGAAGACGGTAAAATCCGGGAACAAAGTGCTCGTCACGACACTGACCAAGAAAATGGCGGAAGATCTGACGGATTACCTGCATGACGCGGGCATCCGGGTACGCTACCTGCATTCGGACATCGATACTTTGGAACGGGCGGAAATCATCCGGGACATGCGGCTGGATGTGTTTGACGTCCTGGTCGGAATCAATCTCCTCCGGGAAGGCCTGGACATTCCGGAGATTGCGCTCGTCGCAATCATTGATGCGGACAAGGAGGGCTTCCTTCGCTCCGGAACTTCCCTGATTCAGACGGTCGGACGCGCGGCGCGAAATGCCGAAGGCCATGTCGTGATGTATGCGGATACAATGACGGACTCGATGAAATTCGCGATTTCGGAAACAAACCGCAGGCGCGAAATCCAGGAAAAATATAACCAAGAACACCATATCACGCCGACGACCATCAAGAAGGCGGTCCGGGATCTGATCAGTATCTCGAAGCAGGCAGCTTCGGCCGGCGAGAAGCTGGAGAAGGATCCGGAATCGATGACCAGGAAGGAACTTGAGAAGCTCCTGCAGACAATGGAAAAGCAGATGAAGAAGGCGGCGGCGGATCTGAACTTTGAGGCTGCGATGGAGCTTCGCGACCGCATCCGGGAACTGTCGGTGTACCTGAATGACTGACAGCGGAAGAGATCCCGCCGACTCCATCCAGGTCGCACGGAATGCCAGAAAACACTGTGTCATTTCGAGCGAAGCCGCAGGCCGATCCGAGAAATCCTGTCATGAAAGGAATACACTGTAAATCATATGGCATCACATTTCATCAAAATCAGGGGTGCGCGGGAGCACAGCCTGAAAAACATCGATATCGATATCCCAAGAGACGAGCTTGTCGTGCTGACAGGACTTTCCGGCTCCGGCAAATCCTCGCTCGCCTTTGACACCATTTACGCGGAAGGGCAGCGGCGTTACATGGAGTCCCTGTCTTCCTATGCCCGCCAGTTTCTTGGCCGCATGGAGAAGCCTTCGGTGCAGTCGATCGAGGGGCTTCCGCCGGCGATTTCGATCGACCAGAAGACGACAAACCGGAACCCCCGCTCTACGGTCGGAACCGTGACGGAAATCTATGACTACCTCCGGCTGCTCTATGCGAGGATCGGCGTTCCGCACTGCCCCAAATGCGGGAGGGAGATCCGGCGCCAGTCCGTCGACCAGATGGTGGATGCCGTAATGAAGCTTCCGGAACGCACGCGGATCCTTGTCGAAGCGCCGGTTGTACGCGGCAAAAAAGGCCGCCACGAGAAGCTCCTCGACCAGGCGAAAAAGAGCGGATACGTACGCGTACGGATCGACGGTTATCAGTACGAGCTCACAGAAGAGATTACGCTCGACAAGAACATCAAGCACAACATCGAGATCGTCATCGACCGCCTTGTCGTGCGTCCGGGCATTGAGACGAGGCTTTCCGGTTCCCTTGAAAATGCGATGGAACTTGCGGACGGACTCGTGAATGTGCTCGCGCCGGACGATGGAACCGAACTCCGCTTTTCCCAGAATTTCGCCTGCCCGGACTGCGAGATTTCGATCGAGGAGATCGAACCCAGAAGCTTTTCTTTCAACAATCCCTTCGGCGCCTGTCCGACCTGTTCGGGCCTCGGCTACAAGATGGAGTTTGACGCGGATCTGATGATTCCGGACAGGTCGCTTTCGATCAACCAGGGGGCGATTGCCGTGACCGGCTGGCAGAGTGCGCAGCAGAAAGGAAGTTTCACGAACGCGACCCTGCAGGCTTTGTGCGAGCATTTTCATTTTAGCCTGGACACGCCTTTTCAGGATTATCCGAAGGAAATTCAGGAGATTCTGATCCACGGTACGACGGAGAAGGTGGATGTGCACTACAAGTCCCAGCGCGGGCAGGGGGTGTATCCGCTGGCTTTCGAAGGCCTTCTCGAGAATGTGAACCGCCGCTACCGGGAGACCTTTTCCGAGTCGCAGAAGGCGGAGTACGAGACCTATATGCGCATCTCGCCCTGCAACGACTGCGGAGGCATGCGGCTGAAGAAATCCTCGCTTGCGGTAACTGTCGAAGGAAAGAATATCTACGAACTGACCGATATGCCCGTGCGGGATATGATCAAAGTGGTTTCGAAATGGGAGCTTTCCGAGAATCAGGCCATGATTGGCGCTGAAATTCTCAAGGAAATCAATGCCCGGCTCCGCTTCATGATGGATGTGGGCCTCGATTACCTCGCGCTGACGCGGGCGACGGCAACGCTTTCGGGCGGAGAGGCGCAGCGGATCCGGCTTGCGACGCAGATCGGCTCCGGACTCGTGGGCGTCGCTTATATCCTCGATGAGCCTTCGATCGGTCTTCATCAGAAGGACAACGACAAGCTTCTGGCGACGCTGAAGCATCTGCGGGATCTCGGAAATACGGTGCTGGTCGTTGAACACGACGAGGACACGATGCGCCAGGCGGACTATATCGTGGACATCGGACCCGGCGCGGGAGAACACGGCGGAAAAGTGGTCGCGCAGGGCAGCGTGGCAGATATCATTGCCTGTCCGGAGTCCGTGACCGGGGATTACCTCTCGGGGCGGGTACGGATTCCGGTGCCGGGAAAACGCCGCGTCCCGAGCGGAATGCTGACGGTCCGGGATGCACATGAAAACAACCTGAAGCACATCGATGTGAGCTTTCCCTTAGGGGTGTTCACTTGCGTCACGGGCGTATCCGGCTCCGGAAAATCGTCTCTTGTGGATGAAATCCTCTCGAAGAGTCTCCTGAAATCACTGAACCGGGCGCGGACGATTCCCGGAAAGCACGGAAGCATTGAGGGAACGGAGAAACTGGACAAGATCATCGTGATCGACCAGAGCCCGATCGGACGGACCCCGAGGTCCAATCCTGCAACTTATACAGGCGTTTTTGACCAGATCCGCGACCTGTTTTCGCAGACGACGGAGGCAAAGGCGCGGGGATACACCAAAGGACGCTTCAGCTTCAATGTACGCGGCGGGCGCTGTGAATCCTGCTCCGGTGACGGCATTATCAAAATCCAGATGCATTTCCTGCCGGACGTTTATGTGCCTTGCGAAGTCTGCGGCGGCAAACGATACAACCGTGAGACGCTTGAAGTACTGTATAAAGGCAAAAACATTTACGACGTGCTGAATATGACAGTGGAGGAAGCGCTCGGATTTTTCGAAGCGGTGCCTTCGATCCGCGACAAGATCCAGACCCTGTACGACGTGGGTTTAAGCTACATCCGCCTCGGACAGCCATCGACCGAGCTTTCCGGCGGAGAGGCGCAGCGGATCAAGCTTGCGGAACAGCTGTCAAGAAGGTCCACGGGCCGGACGCTGTATGTTCTCGACGAACCGACGACAGGCCTGCATTTTGCGGACGTGCACAAGCTGATCGAGATCCTGCAGCGGCTCACAGAGGGCGGAAATACGGTCATCGTGATCGAGCACAATCTCGACGTCGTAAAGTCCGCCGATTATATCATTGACATGGGACCGGACGGCGGAGACGCCGGCGGAACCGTGGTGACGCAGGGGACACCCGAGGAGGTGGCGGCCTGCGGCCGGAGCTATACCGGGCAGTATCTGAAGAGAATATTGGGGTAAACCCGATTTCTGTCATTTGGCAGGCACACTTCTATCGCTTAGTATGACAGAAACGGAAAATAACGGAGGAACAGGTGGAATTATCGGATCTTGCGGCTTATGCGGCTGAGAAATACCATCTCACGGAAGATCACAAATGGGCGGATTTTCCGAATCTCTCCGTGCTCTCGGACCCCGAAACCGGCAGGTTTCCCGCCGTTTTGATCCGTCAGTGGGATACGGACTCCGGACGCGAGCTGCAGTTCTGCGACATCCGATGCGGCGCGGAGATGCGAAAAGCGGTCTGGGCGCGTGAATGGGCTTTCCCGCCTTTACGCATGAAGGGAGGCGACTGGATCGGTCTGATTCTCGACCGGCGGACGGATCCTGATCAGGTGCGGGCGCTTCTGGACCGGGCGGTGCAGATCGGCCGGGAGCAGCGATTCACGATGACACTCGGGATGCCGGAACAGGCGGAACAGAACAGATATCAAAATACGGCAATCCCGCCGAAAGAAATACGCTCCGGTGAAGAGACGGAAAAACCCGGATTCAGGCGTACGGCAGATCCTGGAATCCGGACCGGGGAATATGGCATACAAAACCGGGAGTATTCTGTCAATACGGAAACAGTACGGAATATTGAGATCACAATAGAGGAAAAACGTTCAGAGAAAGCAAACGCATCCAGAGGAGTGTTTTCGGACACCGCGATTCCGGCAGACGTCCCGGGCTTTCGGAAGCCGGGAAGATCCGATCTTCTGATTCCGGAAGATACCGGGGGAAAAACCGCGGATACGGAACATCTTCTTCGTCCCGGCGTTCCGGATCAGATCGCCCGGATGATGCGGCTCTATGAGTACGGGCTTCCGGGCTTTGAGCAGAAATGCCGGAACTTTTACCTCCAGGCGAAATTCATGGAAGATTATGAGGACGATCAGCCGTATCAGGGCGATTTCCAGCAGTATTTTCCCTGCTATCATGATCTTTCGACGCGTCAGCTTCGGGGGTATTTTACATGGCGGACGCGCTTTCGGAATGGACAGACCGAAGAGACACCGGCTTCTTTTGCCTATCTTTATCTCTATGAACTTCTGAACGGCATCGGGGCGGAAGATCCGACGGACGTTCTTCTGAAGCTCCGGATTTTTGAGCAGGAATACATCGGGCGCGGCTTCGGTGACGCTTCGATGAAGAAAAACCTGAATCGATGGATATTTGAATATGCGCTGCTGCACGATTTCCCGCAGGACGAGCTTCTGAAATACGCCGAGAAGGAACTGCTCGCGCGGGATCAGGCGCTTCTTGTGCTGAAAAACCCGGAAGAGCAGGAGGATTCGGAAGTCTTCTTTGCCGCGGCATATTTTGCAGGCGGCAGCCTGCAGAAATCTCCGGTGATCCTGAATCATCCTTCGAAAGGATTCCGGCTTTTTGCCGAAGCCTGGCGGATGCTGCTCCGGGACGGCAAGGGCAGGAAAAAGAACCCGTTTACGGAGCTTTTCGGAAAGATGGGAAATTATCGCTGGCATCCGCTCGGAAACGCGTTGGTGTGGCAGCCTGAAAAACATGCGGACTGCGAAGCAAAACTTTCTGAAATCCGCCGGTATGTCTGCAAAAACGGAAGCTGGACCGAACAGCGTTATGATACGCTTTTCTTTGAAAAAAAGCGTTTTCAGGGCTTTTTCCACGAGGCGGACAGGGCTTTTCGGAAGTATCTGAAAACCGGCTCATATCTCAGGGAGAAGCCGGAGGAAGCCTGGGCGGCTCCGATTGCTCAGAGGGTGATTGATGCGGCTCGGGAAGAAGAAGAGCGGCAGAAGGTTCCAAAGATAACGATTGATTTCTCGGGCCTGTCGAGAATCCGCGAGGATGCGGCCGCGACGCGGGAAAGTCTGCTGACGGAGGAGGAGATCGGTGCAAAGAGCCCGCTGCCTGCAAAAACCGGGAAGAGGAGCCGGTTCGAAGATACAGACGGACAGTTTTCTTTTGGCACATCTGATTCTGCTGATGATGGGACAGCAAATTCAGATACGGTAATCGCCGGAACTTCGTCTGCATCGGATGAAACAGGTGAAAAATGGTTTTTTGGAAATGATGACGGAAGCGGAGGAAAAACGCCGCAGAGCGCTGCGGGACAGAACCCGGAGACTGCGCGGATTTCAGAGAACCGGAGGATCCCCGGCAGCGTCGATCCTGCGGATCTTAAGATCTTACGGATGCTTCTTCACGGGGAGGATCCTTCCTTGCTCTTAAGGGAGTACCGCCGGATGCCGAGCCTCTTTGCGGACAGCCTGAACGAGGCGTTTTTCGACCTTTTCGGCGACAGCATTCTCGAATGTGACGGCGACAGCCTCTCCGTTACAGAAGATTACAGAGAGGACCTTTTCAGGATCCTTGAAGGGTAAAGTCATATGAGCGAAACAAACATCAACCCTGCAAGAAAAGCACCGAGGCGGATCGCGCAGACCGTTCTGAATTCCCTGAAGGGCGGCGTGGTTCCGCGGATCGGTCTCCCGTACATCACGGTTGGCCGGAAAAGCGAAATCGAGGCGCTTCTTCACGACGTGGAACTGATTTCGGAGGGCGGAGCTTCCTTCCGCTTTATCGTCGGACGTTACGGCTCCGGGAAGAGCTTTCTGCTGCAGACGATCCGAAATTATGTGATGGAACGCGGTTTCATCGTCGCCGACGCAGACCTTTCGCCGGAGCGGCGGCAGCAGGGCACGCGCGGGCGGGGACTCGCGACTTACCGGGAACTCATCGGGAACCTTTCGACGAAAACGAAACCGGAAGGCGGGGCGCTTTCGCTGATTCTGGACCGCTGGATCGGCTCTGTGCAGAATAGCCTGGTACAGGAAACGGGGCTTCTTCCGGGTGATCCTGCGCTGTCACAGGCCGTTGACCGGAAAATCTACGAAGTGAGCGCTTCCGTGAGCGAGCTTGTGCACGGCTTCGAATTCGGACGGCTGCTTTCAGTGTATTATCATGCCTACCTCGAGGGCGATGATCCGAAAAAAGCCTGCGTGCTGCGCTGGTTCCGCGGCGAATACACGCTGAAACGCGAAGCGAAGGAGGACCTCGGCGTCAATATCATTATCACGGATGACGACTGGTATGATTATCTCAAGGTTTTCTCGGTCTTTTTCCGGCTTGCGGGCTACGAGGGCATGATGATCATGATCGACGAGCTTGTCAACCTCTATAAGATTCCGAATTCCGTGACCAGGCAGTACAATTATGAGAAACTCCTGACAATGTACAACGATACCCTTCAGGGAAAAGCGCGTTATCTCGGCATTCTGATGGGTGCGACGCCGCAGGCTCTCGAGGACAAACGGCGCGGGATCTACAGCTATGAAGCGCTCCGGTCCCGGCTCGCAGAGGGGCGCTTCTCGAAACCCGGCGCCAGGGATCTTCTGGCTCCGGTGATCCGGCTCGATCCGCTGTCTGCGGAGGAAATGCTTGTGCTCTGCGAAAAACTCCAGGAGATGCACGCAGACCTGTATGCTTATGAGCATCGGATCGGTACAGAGGAGCTCGCACAGTTCATCCGGATCGAATACGGACGGATCGGCGCGGACCAGAATATCACGCCGCGGGAAGTGATCCGGGATTTCATTGAGCTTCTGGACCTCCTTTATCAGCACCCGGGGATGACGGCCGAAGAAATTCTCGGATCCGAGGAGTTTTCCTACGCAAAATCCGGCGCCGTGTCGGATGAGGCGGACGAGGGGTATGTGGAGTTTACTCTGTAAAATCTGCGTATTGCCTGATGACTGACGGACTGACAAATCAGAAAGGCCTTCCCATGGATGTTTTCTCGCGCTATGCGCCTTTCATACAGGATTATATTTACCGTGCGGGCTGGCAGGTCCTCAGGGGCGTGCAGAACGCGGCCGGCGAGGCGATTTTCGGTACGGACGAAAACGTTCTCCTCACGGCCTCGACGGCTTCCGGCAAAACGGAGGCGGCCTTCTTCCCGATCCTGACGCTTCTTTCGGAGGATCCGCCGCAGTCGGTCGGGGTGCTGTACATCGCGCCGCTGAAGGCTTTGATCAACGACCAGTTTCTGAGGCTCACGGATCTGCTCGACCAGATGGAGATCCCCGTGACGCGCTGGCACGGCGACGTTCCGGAATCGAAGAAGCGCAGGCTCCTGAAAAAACCGCGCGGAATCCTTCAGATCACGCCGGAATCTCTGGAGTCTCTCATGATCAACAAGCATATGGAGATTCCGTCGCTGTTTCACGACCTTCGCTTCATAGTCATCGACGAAATCCACGCGCTGATCCGCGGCGACCGGGGGCTGCAATGTTTTTCCCTGATCGAGCGGCTCACAAGACTTGCGGAATGCAGCCCGAGAAGGATCGGGCTTTCCGCGACGATCGGAAATCCGGAAGAAGCCGGGAAATTTCTCGCCGCCGGATCCAGAAAGGGCACGCTGATCCCGAAATTCGACCCGGGGAAGGAAACCTGGCGGCTCTCGATGGAGCATTTCTAT
>CACYBV010000391.1 GCA_902772745.1 uncultured Eubacteriales bacterium | reverse complement strand
CGGGCCGTTCCTATGTGATCTGGTCTTACCGGAAGGACATCGGAACACCCTGTGACAGCGGCTCGATGCTGATGATCGCGGAAATCTCACCGGAAACTCCCTGGCAGCTTCTGACAGATCCGGTGCTTCTTTCACGGCCGATGTACGGCTACGAAAACTGCCGCGGGACCATCAACAATGAGGGTCCGTATGTATATAAAAAGAACGGCCGGATCCATGTGAACTACAGCGGCGGTGATGCCAGAGGCTATCTGTATATCATCAATCTCCTGTCCGCCGATGAAGGCGCGGACCTCCTGGATCCCCGAAGCTGGCGGAAACGGGTGACGCCGCTCTGCAATTTTACGACTTATCCCGGCGTTTACGGACCGGGACATAATTCATACTTCAGGGATGAGAACGGGAAGGAATGGATCCTTTTCCACGCGGTGGATTCGATGGAAGGCAGAAAAGTGGCCGTCGGCGTGTTTGAATATCCCGAGAATCTGGAGTGAGCGCACCCTTGACAAAGCTTTGATTCCGCTCTATGATAGAATCAGTAAATCACGGAACAGGCGGGGAGGAGCCCGCAGAAAAGATGAAACTGAAAGGAGCGGGAAAAATGGCAAAAATGAAGGTTGGCATCACTTCCCGGGAAACCGAAAAAAGGAGAGTGCGATGTTTGATTTTCTGAAACGGAAAAAGAAGAAAAGGGATGTATCAATGGAGTGCGTTTACGCCGGTCCGGAGGAGATGGCCCGCCGCACAGGACGCACGGTCCCGGAGAAGGAAGCGCAGATCGAAGGCGTCTATGCCGGTCCGGCGGATGTTGAAATCGAAGAAGTCTATGCCGGCCCCGGAATGATGGGCGAGACCGGCTGGGAAGGCACGGAAGAGCCGGAAGTGTCCCAGGAAACGCCGAAAGAGAGCCTCTCCGATGATTCAAGCGAAGCGCCTACAGTGGAACTGCCCAAGATACCGCCGTATTCCGGAAAAATCACGGGTCCCCGTGAACCGGTCATGGGCGCGGTTTATGCAGGGCCGACGGCCTTCGGGAATCTTCCGAGGCCGGAGCCTGTGACCCCGGATCCTGAAATACAGCAGCCGAATCCCGCACCGATGATGTTCGTTTACGCCGGTCCCGATTATTTCAGGAACCGGCAGGCCTTCGCGCAGGTCCGGCCGGGGCTCGGCATAGAGCCGGGGCTTCCTTATCCGCAGAATTATGCAGAAGCCGGACAGGAAGCATCCGGCTGGCGCGAACCGGAAGCGGGAGAAGCGACGCGTTTCTGCCCGGAATGCGGACGAAAAGTCCCGGAAGCAGTCAAAACCTGTCTCTGCGGATACCGGTTTGAGGATGAGGATCCTATACAGGAAGAAAATACGGGAAATCCGGATGAACCCTTCGAAGCAGTATACGCCGGTCCGGAATACTTTGGCGGCGGGCAGGCCTGATATGAAGTACCAGCTCAAAAGCATTGTCTGGGAGATTACGCTTTCATGCTGTTTCTCCTGCAAATACTGCGGCTCTTCCGGCGGAAAAGCGCGTGAAAACGAGCTTACGACCGAAGAATGTCTCGCGGTTGTTTCACAGCTTTCGGACCTCTCGTGCCGGCGCGTCAATCTGATCGGCGGCGAAGTATTCATGCGCCGCGACTGGGAGATTATTGTCCGCGCGCTCCGGCGTGCCGGGATCCGTGTTACGATCATCACAAACGGCTTCCTGTTCCGAAAGGACCTGATCGACAGCCTGAAGGAACTCGACATCGAATCGGTCGCGGTATCTTTGGACGGTCCGCGGGAAGTCCATGACAAATACCGGCAGGAGGGAAGCTATGACCGTGCGGTCGCTGCGGTTTCCGTACTGAGCGCGGCAAAAATACCGGTTTCCGTAATCAGTACGCTGAACGCCGAGAACGTGAAGCTTCTGCCCGTACTTTATGAAACGCTGAAAACGTATCCGATCTTCGCCTGGCAGCTGCAGGCCTGTTCGCCGATGGGCAATGCCGCAAACGGCGGTACCCCCTGGCGTTTCAGTTTCCGGGAAGCGGTTGACTTTGTCGAGACTCACAGAAGAACCGCACCTTTTGCGCTCGGGATCGCCGATAATATCGGCTATTATACGGAAACCGAGGGCTCGCTTCGCGGCATACAGAGCGGACACGCGTTTTTTACCGGCTGCCGCGCAGGCCTGACGACCCTGGGCATCGATTCCGTCGGAAATGTCCGCGGCTGCGAATCGATGTACGACGAACGCTTCAACGAAGGGAATGTCCGGGAGCGGACGCTTAGGGAAATATGGGAAGACCCGGATGCCTTTTCGTATAACCGCAGCTTTACCGCCGGCCTCCTGACCGGAAAATGCGCATCCTGCCCGGAAGGGTGGCGCTGCGCAGGCGGCTGCCGTTCTTACAACTGGTTTACGCACGGAAAGCTGTATGAAAACATCGGCTGTGCGAGGGAGTGAGCGGATTTCCGTACAGTTTTGTGAAGGAAAGTCCTGAATAAGGAGTAATGCATTGCAGGTCAGCGTGAAAAGACAGATCCCGGGTTTCATCCTGATCGGGATCAATACCATCGTTTTTATTCTTGGCTTCTTCGCCTATGACAAGGCGGACTGGATGATGAGCGCCGGTACGGTATTCCAAAAAAGGGAATACTGGCGGGTGCTCTCCTCGATGTTCCTGCATGCAGATATCCGGCATCTTGTTTTCAACATGATCTCTCTTTTCGGTCTGTCGGGGCTGATTCTCACATATTTTCCGGTCTGGAAATACTATACCCTGTACTTTGCATCCGGTATTCTGGGCGGTTTTTCAAACGCCGCTGTCCGCCTTGCGCTTTCGGATGAAACTTTCTCTTTGGGCGCTTCCGGTGCGATTATGGGCCTTCTTGGAGCGAATATCGCCTTCTACATCCGGAACCGCAAGCGGATTGTACCGGCAGTCCTCCGGTCCCAGCTCCTGCGTCTCGGCATTTTCGCCGCGATAAACCTGATCCCGTCCGGCAGTTCGGTGGACTATCTCGGGCATATCTTCGGCTTTGTCTGGGGCTTCCTTCTGGGACTTCTCATAAGCAGAACCGGACCCCGGCAGTGAATGCAGTGCAGGGGAGCGTGAACCGGTCGGGAAAAGGCTGAACGTTCCCGAAAAACCTGAGGATTTTCCGCGAAGAGAAGCACTGAAGGATTCATAGAGCGAAACAGGCCTCCTGCATGCAGATATAAAGCGATGCTTTGTAAGCTGGGGGGTTGTCAAAACGGATATTCGGAAAGAAGAACCCGGCAAAAAGCGCTTGCACTGCAGGCGCTTTTCCTTTACAATATGAGTATCAATGTATGGAGGACTGTCAGCATGAAAGTCATCGAAACGAAAAATGCCCCGGCGGCGATCGGACCATATTCTCAGGCCATGATTACCGGCGGGCTTCTGTTTACATCCGGTCAGATTCCGATCAATCCGGAAAGCGGCGCGATTGAGGCTTCGGATATTGAAGGCCAGACCGCACAGGTACTGAAAAATATCGACGCGGTGCTTCGGGAGGCCGGAACCGGTCCCGAAAAGGTTGTCAAAACCACCTGTTTTCTTAAGAGCATCGGCGATTTTGCGGCCTTCAATGCAGTGTATGAGAAATACTTTGTCAGTAAGCCCGCGAGATCCTG
>CACYBV010000390.1 GCA_902772745.1 uncultured Eubacteriales bacterium | reverse complement strand
CTCCGCTTCCCCCTGCGAAGCTGCCTGCACCGAAGAATAGAGCATCGCAAGGGCTTTGCCGATGCCGATCGGCGCCTGCACGAAAAGCCGCGTCCCGTCCGCAATCGTGTGATAGACCTGGCGGACGATTTTCCGCTGTCCCGGGCGGTATTCATAGGGAAAAGGAAAGCCCTTTGCGGATTCGTCACGGGCTTTTTTGTGGCGTACGGAGAAAAGCACCCACCTTTTGTAGGAATTCACGTAGAATTCAAAGCGGGTCCGGATTTCGTCAAAGCTGTAAGTGAAGTCAAAGTGCCGGGTACTGTCCGTTACGACCGGCTGCTTTTTTGAGTTATCCGGATCTTCAAGCTGGACATAGCTCATCCGTACGCCGACGGATTCGAGATCCCGGTCCTTCGCATAGATATATGCATAGACCTCCGCCTGCGCGAGATGCACCGGCTCCGGCGCTTCCATCGCGAAAATGTCCCGGTAAACCCCTTTGATTTCGTCGATGACGACCTGTCCTTCCCTCGTAATCACACCGTCCGCACGGCCTTCCACGAGGAGCAGGGCCTCCGGACCGCTCTTGGGATCCGCTCCGTCTTCACGGATTTCGACGGCGGTTTTCAGCAGAACCTCCGCCTGATATTCCTCTCCCTCCGCGCTCTGAAGTCTCCGATGTGCCTCCGCGCCAGAAAGCATCGCATCCCGGATCGCCGGTCCGGTCCGCCGAAGGTCAATATCCCCCGCGCGGCAGACAAACTCCACGAGATCACGCACAGAGAGGCGGACTGTGGTATCATCGGTTTTTCCCATCAATCCGCCCCTCCTTTACTGAGTATTGTTTATGACCTGATACTTTTTTCGATGCCCGGATGGGATCCCCGGTTCCCTTTGGTCGCCCGGAATGACAAAGCATTATGAGTCAGTCCGCCCGGGACGGCAGATTGATGCGTACCGGTTCTCAGTACTGCCTGATCTCATCCGAATTATCATCCGGAACCATCTCGATCTTCCGGATCACCGCCTCATAGCTGTAGTTCTCATTCACGACGATCGTCACGGTGTCGCCGACCCGGTGTCCCATCAAAGCACGCCCGAGAGGAGACTGATCGCTGATTCTGCCCTGCATCGAATCGCCGCGGATCGAAGTGACAATCTTGTAGGTTTCCTCCTCGTCATCCTCCGGAATATAGATCGTAACCGCCTTTCCGAGTCCCACTTCGTCTGCAGCCGACCGGTCTTCGATTACCTGCGCGGTCCGGATCATGTTCTCCAGATACCGCACGCGGCTGTTGTTCTGGTTATTGAGGCGCTTCGCCATCGTATATTCGAAATTCTCCGAGAGGTCCCCCTGCGCCCGTGCTTCCCTGAGATTCGTGAGAAGCTCCGCTCTGAGCGCCCCTTTCCGGTAATTGATTTCTTCCTGGATTTTAATGATATCTTCTTTGGTCAGTTTCATTTCAGTATTTCAGCTTCACTCTCTCATGCTTTTCGTTGAACTCATAGGTCGGGAAATACGGTGCTTTCTCCGGCACCAGGAACACGCCGTCCGGTACGTTCATCGAAAAGCCCTTCCCGGACTTGATCAGTCTGACATAATCCTGCTCCGACTGGAGCGGCTCGTCCGTAATCATCCCGAAAACGCAGCCGTAGGCGGTCGATCCGACATGGTGGATGTCGGAGCCTGCGGTCATCGTGATTCCGTGCGCCTTCGCGTAATCATAGGCAAGACGGTTCTGATAGGGCTCGTTTCCCGCATTTGCGGCTTCCCAGGCGTCCGAATGGTAAGGATGCAGTTTGATTTCCGTCATGTAGTCCCGCTCCCGGAAGGGATGCGCCTGTACAACAAGCCCGCCGGCCTCGTGAATGTGCTCATACTGTTCCGCCTGGTTCCACTCGAGAACCTGCGGATGTGCGGTAAGCCAGTCTTCGTCAAGCCCGTAAATCAGGAAATCCTCGGCATCGTAGCTGATCTCCCAGCCGAAGAAGACCTTCAGCCCCTGGCGGTCTCCCTCCGCCTTCGCCTCCCGGTAAGCCGCACAGTAGCCGTGCACCCACTCGGGCCAGGGCAGATTCCGGTCCACACAGGTATTTCCATGCCAGAAATGGTCCGTCACGAAGATTCCGTCATAGCCCATGGATTTGTAGTAGGAAATGTATTCGCTGCCCTTCGATCTTCCGCAGGCGGACGCGACCGAGGTGTGCAGGTGGGTCTCATATTTGTAGCTCATCCGGTTTTCTCCAAAAATAATGTCGGGACCCGCTGTTCAGTCCCGGCATTATTGTACTCCATAGATCCTTTTTTTGTCAACGCAAAATGCTTATGCTTTATCCGATATCTTTCACCGACTTCCGCTCCGTAAAGGTGCAGGGGAATGCGTAAACTTCCGAATTCGCCGTGCTTTCATCCGCCAGTATCTCCACAAGAAGCTTTGCTGCTTTCCTGCCGATTTCATGAAGCGGAAGTTCCGTCGTCGTGAGTCCCGGGCGGAAAAACTGGGCGATCGAAGCGTTGTCAAATCCGATGACCGAGATATCCTCTCCGACCCGGAGTCCGCATTCTTCGATCACGTCATAAGCTGCGGCCGCCATCTCGTCATTCATCGTAAAGACCGCCGTCACGCCTCTTTCCGCAATCCTGAGGTTCTCCAGCACCGAGCGCGCGTCACTGCGGTTCCAGTTTCCCTCTGCGACAAGATAAGGATTAAATGCGCAGTTATATTCATAAAGAGCCCTCGTCGCACCTTTCATACGGAGCTGCGTATGAATGTTATCGCCGCGGCCTGTGATGATCGCGATCCTTCGGTGGCCCTTATCGAGAAGATACTTCATCACCTCATAAGCGCCCTGTTCATCGTCGATCACGACCGACGGGGTCTTATCCGATGCGGCATAGGCATAAGTCATCACGACCGGAATCTCCAGGTCATCCGGAATACAGTGGATCTTCCGTGCATGCCCTGCGATGTAAATGATTCCGTCCACATTGATTGCCCTGCACTCCTGCAGCGCCGGATCCACCATGGATTGGAGAGCACTCTCACTGTCGTACCAGGT
>CACYBV010000389.1 GCA_902772745.1 uncultured Eubacteriales bacterium | reverse complement strand
ACGACTACTAATTCATACTTTTGCATCGTTTTTACCTCCTTTTGGTCTCTGGCCTCCGGTCGACAGAGCGCCGGAAGCAAGGAATGGATTATTGCATCACGAATGGTCATTATAGCGCAGATGCTGAAAAAAAGCAAGCGGTTTCTGCAGGAAATTCGGCACATCCTGAATTTTCGAAACACTTCGGCGCCGGTTTCGCGGGTTTCAGGGGGATGAGAATAGATACTTGTATTTCTTTGACAAATTTAGTATAATACTTTTAACTGTTCTGTTTTTTACTGCCCCGTTCTTTTTTCGGGAATCTGTCCGGGATTCGGAGAAAAACGGACTGCGGACGGGAGATGCTTATCCAACAGGAGATTTGAGAGACTGCCGGCTCGGTACGGGTCTGGGAAAGAGGATCGACATGGAAGAGAAAAAGACGAATTCCCTGCGGATATATTTCAGGTGGCCGGTGTTTCTGGTGCCGGTTCTGCTGGCACTTGCCATTGCCGGCGCGTTTCTGGATCTCCGGATCGCCATGGCGCTCCTCGGCGCGACGGTGGTGTATCTTCTCGCGCTTCTGATCATCTTCCTCGTGTTCCGAAAGACTGTTAAAAAACGGCTGATTGATTACGGTGCTTCCTATGCACAGGCACAGAACCAGCTTTTAAGACAGGTTGAAATCCCATTCGCCCTTGCGGATCAGGAGGGTGATGTTCTCTGGAGCAACAAAACCTTCCGGACGCTCTTCAATACGAAAAAACGGTCGGGTCTTCTGTCAGGCCTGTTTCCGGAGCTGGAGAATGCGGACTATAAGAAACTGCACCAGACCCATGTGAGTTACGGCGAACGTACGTATCTTATGTACTGTACGCCCTTCAGGATCGAATCCGCAAAAGAACTCGGGGAACTTGCGGACATCGATACGCCGGCGCTTTTCAACCTGTACCTGATCGACGAAACGGACCTTTTGTACTACCGCAAGACGCTCCGGGAAGAGCGGGCGGTCATGGCGCTCATTTATATCGATAATTATGAGGAAGTCATGGAGGGCATCGAATATGTCCGCCGGTCGCTTCTGTCGGCGCTCCTTGAGAGAAAGCTCAATAAATACATTTCCCAGTTCGGGGGACTCGTTCGGAAGCTGGAGAAGGACCGTTACCTCCTCGTGCTGAAGCAGAAAGATTTCGATGCGCTGGAAGCGGACAAATTCTCGCTTCTTGACGAAATCAAAACCGTCAATATCGGCAACGACCTCGCGGTTACCATCAGTATCGGCGTCGGTCTGAACGGCCAGTCCATCGAAGAATGCTACAATTATGCCCGCTCGGCGATCGACATGGCGCTCGGGCGCGGCGGTGACCAGGTCGTCATCAAGGACGGCCCGGAAGTGCGGTATTTCGGCGGAAAGGCCAAGACGACGGAGCGCACGACAAGAGTAAAGGCAAGGATCAAGGCGCATGCGCTTCGTGAGCTCATCGAAGCCAGGGAATCCGTTATGATCATGGGTCATCCGAACAGCGACCTTGACTGCATCGGCGCCGCGATAGGCATTTACCGGGCTGCGAAATTTTCACAGAAGAAAGTGCATATCGTCACGGGAGAAGTCAACAACAGCGTCAAACCGCTTCTCGAGCGCTTTAAGGGATCAAGCGAATATGAAGAAGAGCTCTTCGTCGGCAGCCAGCGGGCGCTGGAACTGTTTGACAAGGATACGCTTCTTGTCATTGTTGATACAAACCGGCCTTCCTATACGGTCTGCCCGGACCTTCTGAAGCGCGCGGATTCGGTTGTCGTTATGGACCATCACCGGCTTTCGAGGGAAAAGATAGAAAACGCGCTCCTTTCATATGTGGAGCCCTACGCGAGTTCCGCATCGGAGCTTGTAGCGGAAATCATCCAGTATTATGATGACAACCTGAAGCTGCGGCCGGCGGAGGCGGATGCGGTATTTGCCGGTATCGTGATGGATACCAATAACTTTGAGGACAAGTCCGGCGTGCGCACCTTTGAGGCGGCGGCGTACCTCAGAAGAAACGGCGCGGATGTGACAAGAGTGAGAAAGCTCTTCCGGGAAAGCATGCAGGACTACAAGCTCAGGGCGGAGACGATTTCAAATGCCGAAGTCTACAGAGACATTTATGTTATCGGTGTCTGTCCGTCCCGCGAGCTCAACCGGAACCAGACCGTCGTCGCTGCACAGGCCGCAAACGAGCTTCTGGAGATCAAGGGCATCAAGGCAAGTTTTGTGCTGACGGTTTACGAAAACAAAATTTACCTGTCGGCGCGTTCGATTGACGAAATCAATGTGCAGGTGATGATGGAAAAGCTCAGCGGCGGCGGACACCAGAGCGTCGCCGGCGCGCAGTTTACCAATACGACCGTGGATGATGTGATCGCCCGTCTGAAGACCGTCATCGACGGGCAGGAGCAGTAGGAGGAAAAATGGAACTGATTTTACTGACCGATATTAAAACGCTTGGAAAAAAAGGAGACCGGGTGACCGTCAAAGACGGTTATGGCCGCAACCTGATTTCAAAAAAACAGGCGGCGCTTGCGACAGCTAAGGCCATGAACGATCTGAAACTTCAGAAGGCCCACGAAGAAAAGCAGGCCGAAGAGCGGCTGCAGTCGGCGCAGGAGCTCGCGGGAAAACTTGCCGGACTTTCGATTACCGTGAAAGTCAAGGTCGGAAAGGACGGCAAGGTGTTCGGCTCCGTATCCTCAAAAGAAATCGCCGAAGCCTGCAAAAAGCAGCTGAATCTTGATGTCGACAAGAAGAAACTCGTGCTTCCGGAACCGATCAAGGAAACCGGAAAGACCGTTGTGCCGTTAAAGCTCCATCCGCAGGTGACGGCGGAGCTGACGGTGAAGGTGGAAGCCGAATAAAGGACCTTAATCCATGCCCGAAGAAAGTTTAGTAAAACGCATTCTTCCGCACAGCGCGGAGGCCGAGCAGTCCGTTTTAGGGGCGATGCTGTATTCAGAGGACGCGATCAATACCGCGATGGAAATCCTGGAGGCTGATGATTTTTACAATCACCAGAACGGGATGATTTATCGTGCGATCATGGACCTGTACCGGGAGGGAAAACCGACAGATATCGTTAATGTCCAGGACCGGCTGCGCCACATGCAGGATGTTCCGCCGGAGGTTTCGAGCCTGGATTTCCTGAAAAACCTGCTGAATTCAGTCTTTACCGCGGCGAATGTCGGGTCCTATGCGAGAATCGTTTCGGAAAAAGCGGTGCTCAGGCGCCTGATCCGCGCAGCCGACGGGATTGCGGACAGCTGTTATCTCGAAAAGGAGCCGGCACAGAAGATTATGGAGCAGACGGAAAAAACCGTCTTTGATCTTCTCGAAAGGCGCCAGTCCAACCGCATCGAGCCGGTTGATCAGATCGTGCTCAGGGTGATTGATAAAATCGAAGAAGCCAGCAAAAACGGCGGCCAGCCGACCGGGATCCCGACAGGCTTTACGGACCTGGACCGCATGACAAACGGCATGCAGCCTTCGGACCTGATCCTTTTTGCCGGCCGTCCTTCGATGGGCAAAACGGCCTTCGTGCTGAACCTCGCGGATCATTTTGCGGTGCGCGTCGGAGTTCCGACCGTGATTTTTGAGATGGAAATGAGCCGGGACCAGCTTGTGAACCGCATGCTTTCCATGGAATCGCATGTGGACAGCAACAAACTGCGTACAGGCGACCTCTCGGAACTTGAATGGGACGACCTGGTGGCTGGTTCCCAGATTGTTGCGGGATCCAGGCTGATCATTGACGACACACCGGGCATTTCGCTTCCGGAACTTCGGTCCCGTGCCCGGAAGTACAAACTGGAATACGGCATCGGGGTGATCATTGTCGACTATCTGCAGCTGATGTCCGGGAGCGGCCGGAATTCCGAGTCCCGCCAGCAGGAGGTTTCGGAAATTTCCCGCGGCTTAAAGGCCATCGCGAGAGAGCTTGACGTACCGCTGATTGCCTGCTCCCAGCTTTCGCGTGCGCCGGAGCAGCGCGCCGACCACCGGCCGGTCCTTGCGGACCTCAGGGAGTCCGGCGCAATTGAACAGGATGCGGACCTTGTCATGTTCATCTACCGTGATGAAGTTTACAACCAGGATTCAGACCAGAAGGGTACGGCGGAGATCATCCTCGCAAAACAGCGTAACGGCGCCATCGGAACGGTCCGCCTGAAATGGATTGCGGAGCAGACAAGATTTGCAAACCTGGAACATGTCCAGTACGCGGGGGAATAAGAATATTACCTGTCATCCCGAGCGGAGGGCGAAGCCCGAAACCGGGGGATCTTATACGGGTTAAGATAAAACATTGGAGAACAGTATGCAAAAAGGACATTTTTTATTTACATCGGAATCAGTGACAGAAGGTCATCCGGATAAAATCTGCGACCAGATTTCGGATGCGATTCTGGATGCTTTGATCGCAGAGGATCCGATGAGCCGCGTGGCCTGCGAATGCTGCTGCACGACAGGCCTCGTGCTGGTGATGGGGGAAATCACGACGAATGCCTACGTGGACATTCAGAAACTGGTGCGTGAGACGGTCAACGGGATCGGCTACAACCGCGCGAAATTCGGATTTGACGGCGATACCTGCGCAGTGCTGACCGCAATTGACGAACAGAGCGCGGATATTGCGCTCGGCGTGGATAATGCACTGGAAACCAAAGAAGGAAGCATGTCGGATTCGGAACTTGACCGGATCGGCGCCGGAGACCAGGGCATGATGTTCGGATATGCCTGCAATGAGACGCCGGAGTATATGCCTTATCCGATCGCGATCGCAAACCGCATTGTACGCGAGCTCGCAAGAGTCCGGAAGGACGGGACAATTCCCTACCTGCGGCCGGACGGCAAGGCGCAGGTGACTGTGGAATACGATGAAAATCACCGGCCGTACCGTATTGATACCGTCGTCGTGTCAACACAGCATGACGAGAAAGCAGAGCTTTCGGAAATCCGCAGAGATATCCGGAAATATGTGATTGATCCGATCATTCCCGAAGGCATGGCGGACGAAAACACGCGCTATCTCATCAACCCGACCGGCCGATTTGTAATCGGCGGACCGCAGGGCGATTCGGGGCTTACAGGCCGCAAAATTATCGTCGATACTTACGGCGGCATGGCGCATCACGGCGGCGGTGCCTTCTCCGGAAAAGACCCGACCAAGGTGGACCGTTCGGCGGCTTATGCGGCGCGTTACGCGGCGAAGAACCTGGTCGCGGCGGGCGTTGCGGACCGTATCGAGATCGAACTTGCCTATGCGATCGGCGTTGCGCATCCGGTTTCGATCAGCGTGGATACCTACGGCACCGGGAAGATCGACGATGACCGGATCATTGAGATCATCCGGAAAATTTTTGACCTTCGGCCGGCCGGCATTATCAAAATGCTCGATCTTCGGCGGCCGATATATAAGAAAACCGCGGCCTACGGGCATTTCGGAAGGACCGATGTCGAGCTTCCGTGGGAAAAGCTGGATAAGGTGGAGGAGATCAGGGCGCTTTTGTAAGCGGAAGATTGATGGACATCCCGTCATAGAGGGAATCCCCTCCGGGTTGAAATACAGTAAATACAGAAAAGGAATCACATATGGCAGACAAGAAAAAAGTGGAAGCGATCACATCACGGGATGTGGATTTCGCGCAGTGGTACACAGACATCGTAAAAAAAGCAGAGCTCATGGATTATGCGTCCGTCAAGGGATTCATGGTCATCAAACCTGCCGGCTACGCGCTCTGGGAAAATATCCAGAAGGAAATGGATAAGAGGTTCAAGGCGACCGGCGTTGAGAACGTATACATGCCGCTTCTGATCCCGGAGAGCCTGCTGCAGAAGGAAAAGGATCATGTCGAGGGCTTTGCGCCGGAAGTCGCCTGGGTCACCTATGGCGGCGGCGAACAGCTTCAGGAAAGAATGTGCGTCCGTCCGACTTCCGAGACCCTGTTCTGCGATTTCTATGCAAAGGATGTTCATTCGTATCGTGATCTGCCGCGGCTTTACAACCAGTGGTGCTCGGTTGTGCGCTGGGAAAAAGAAACCCGGCCCTTCCTCCGTTCCAGGGAATTTTTGTGGCAGGAAGGCCATACGGTGCATGCAAGTGCGGAGGAAGCCGAAGAGCGGACAATTCAGATGCTGAATCTTTACGCCGATTTCTGTGAGGAAGTGCTGGCGATTCCGGTCATCAAGGGGCAGAAAACCGATAAGGAAAAATTCGCAGGCGCGGTCGCGACATACACAATCGAAGCGATGATGCACGACGGGAAAGCGCTGCAGTCCGGAACTTCGCACAACTTCGGCGACGGATTTGCCAGGGCCTTCGGTATGCAGTTCACGGATAAGGACAACCAGCTGAAATACATGCACCAGACTTCCTGGGGCGTTTCCACGAGACTGATCGGTGCGATCATCATGGTGCACGGCGACGACAACGGGCTTGTGCTTCCGCCGCGGATTGCACCGACCCAGGTCATGATCGTTCCGGTTGCGGCTCATAAGCCGGGCGTCATGGAGAAGGCAGCGGAGATCAGGGAAAAACTCGCGGCGCGCTTCTCTGTAAAGCTCGACGACACGGACAAATCCCCGGGTTACAAATTCGCCGAATGCGAGATGCGCGGAATCCCGGTCCGCGTGGAGATCGGACCGAGAGACCTCGATCAGGGCAAGGCGGTCCTTGTGCGCCGCGACAACGGAGAAAAGACCGAATGCGCGCTTGATGTGATCGTGGATACCATTGATGAACTTCTTCAGACGATTCAGCATGACATGCTGGAGCGTGCGCGCGTCCATAAAGATACCCATACCTATACGGCGGCGGATTATGACGAACTGCGGGAAATCATAGAGAATAAGCCCGGCTTTGTCAAAGCGATGTGGTGCGGTGATCGGGCCTGCGAAGACAAAATCAAGGAAGACCTTGCGGCGACGAGCCGCTGCATGCCTTTTGAGCAGGAACAGATTTCGGATGTGTGCGTCTGCTGCGGGAAGCCTGCGAAAAAGATGGTCTACTGGGGCCGTGCATATTGATGCAGAAATACCGGCCTGAACGGAGAAACCCCATCCGGCAGGAATTGCCGTCTATTATGGGATTTCTCCGTTTCGGCCTGCGGTTTTCGGCCGGAATGACGGGAGTACGGTTGTTTCGGGACCGGTATAAACAGCTGTACTCAGGGAGAAGATGACGTGAGATGCCAGAAATGCGGCGCCTATATCCGTGATGACTCGGTTTTCTGCAATTACTGCGGACAGAAAATCTTCCTGCATGTTCCGAAAAGGGAAGATGATCTGAAAGAGGAGGCCGTCCGGCCCCGGGACGAGAATTTTGACGCGGCGCCGACAACACCGAAAGCAGAAGCGGAGCGGAAGCTTCCGCAGAAGCAGCGCCCGTGGGTGATTGCGCTGATCATCCTCGCGGGGGCTATTTTTGCCGTGCTTGCGGTACTGGTATACCAGATCCAGAAGAAAAACCAGCGGATCATCATCAATCCGCAGGCGACTCCGGAAAACACCCAGTCCGCCTCCCGCACGGAGCGCGAGGACTTCACCTGGGAGGAGCCTTCGGACCCGCTTCCGACGGAAAGCCCGGAGGAACCGACCGCTGAAGATACGGAAAGTCCGGAGGAAACGGACAGCCCGGCGGAAGAGTTTTCTTCGGAGAGCGATACGGATTCCGAAAATACGGAAAACCCGGAGGACGGCGATACAGAAGACACGCAGGCTGCTGAAACCGACGACACCGAAACGGAACCGGACGCGCCGATTCCGGAGGGCGTCGAGATCGAATACGGCGGAATGATATACCTGATTTCGGACGGTGCAGCCACGCTTCAGAAATGCTACAGTGACGATGAAGTGATCGAACTTCCGGATACGATCGAAGGAGTTCCGCTCACGGCAATCGGGGAGGCGGCTTTTGCGAACTGCGACCACCTGATCGCAATCGATATACCGGAGGGTGTCGTAAGCTTCGGCCCGTATGCCTTCACTTACTGCAGGAATCTGAGAGCGGTTGTCATTCCTGGTTCCATGACAGAACTCGGAGAGCACTGCTTTGACAATGCGGGCATACCGGTCTTCATTGTGACGGATGGCTCGACCGGCTACTATACGGCTGTCAACAACGATCTTCCGTATGTGCTCGGAGACTCGATTCAGGCTGCGAACGATTATGAATGGTAAGCCGGACGGAAAGAAAGCGATGCAGAAAATCCATTTGCCGGAAAATGTAAAACATATTATCACAGTTCTTGAGGCGCAGGGCTATGAAGCTTATGCCGTAGGCGGCTGTATCCGGGACTCCGTTCTCGGAAAAACACCGAAAGACTGGGATATCACGACAAGCGCCCTGCCCGAAGAGGTAAAGGCGCTTTTTCCGCGCTGCATAGACACGGGGACGAAGCACGGGACAGTGACCGTGATGATCCGAAAAACCGGTTATGAGGTCACGACCTTCCGGGTCGACGGAAGCTACTCGGACGGGCGGCACCCGGACAGTGTTGCTTTTACGGACCGGCTTTCCGAGGACCTTCTCAGACGGGATTTCACAATCAACGCGATGGCTTACAGCGAGCGGACGGGAATCGTGGACCTGTACGGGGGAATGGAAGACCTTCGGCGGGGCGTGATCCGGGCGGTCGGCGTGCCCCGGGAGCGCTTCCTGGAGGATGCACTCCGGATCCTCCGGCTTGTGCGTTTTTCCGCGCGGCTTGGATTTGACTGCGAGGAAAATACGCTTCAGGCTGCGAAGGAACTTTCGGCAAATCTCCGCCTTGTTTCCGCAGAACGTATCCGCGAGGAGTTCATGAAGACGCTTTTGTCGGAACATCCGGAAAAGATTCTCCTGCTGCAGGAAATCGGCGCGCTTTCCGCGTTTTTTCCGGAACTTTCGGCGGCGCTTTCGGGGGAACAGGCGGATCAGACCGCGGAGCGGATCAGATCCCTGTGGAAAATCGGTGAATCCCCAACACTCAGGCTGCCCATGCTTTTTGACCTGATCCGGCATGCGGAAAAACTGAGCGTGGAAGCATCCGTAAAACTGGCTGACCAGAGGCTTCGGGCATTGAAATTCGACAATCATACCCGTGAACAGGTGCTGTACCTGATACGCTTTTCGGAAGAACCCCTGCCTTCGGACCCGGCGCTTATGAGGCGCCTCCTTTCCCGCACGGGAAAGGAGAATTTCCCGCTTCTTTTTTTTTTCAGGAGCATTGATCCGAAAGACATGGGCCAAAGGGATTTAAAGGTGGTTTTTGACGCATATCAGGGCATTCTGAAGCGCGGTGAATGTACCTGCCTTTCTGAACTGGCCCTGACCGGAAACGACCTGATCGCGCTTGGCATAAAACCCGGAAAGGCGCTCGGCGAAATGCTCCGGACACTTTTGGACAGGGTGCTTACAGAACCCGCGCTGAATACAAAGGAAGCGCTTCTATGGATCGTGCGGGAATCGGAGGCGCTTTCATAAAACAGTGAGAAAAATGTTTCTTGCATTCTGAGCGTTTCATGTTATACTGATATCAGATTAACTTATATTATTTCAGGAGGGCGACATATGTTCTGTCCAGTGTGCGGAAAAGAGATTCGTGACGGCTCTGCAGCCTGTCAGTACTGCGGAACACAGTTCAATGAAAACATTACAGATTATGAGCTCGAACCTGCGAAGCCGCTGACCGGGGACTCGCATTATGATCTCGCCGAGCGGTACCGGGAAACAACGAACCGGGCGCCGCAGCCGGCGACCCCTCCGACGGTATATGTCCAGACCCCGACCCCGCCTCCGACCGTATATGTCCAGACGCCGACACCCCCTCCGCAGCCGACGGTCTATGTGGTAAATAACCAGCCCTACGTACCGCCTGTGCATAGAAACCCCGGGATTTCCGAGGAACAACGGCTGGAGAACTATTCTTCCGCGGCAAGAAGCCGCGGAATCGTGGCGCTCGTTTTTTCGACGCTCGGATGGATTTCGCTCCTGATTATGACGATTGCGGATCCGCAGAAGTACACTACTTACTCTTCTTACGCTTACAGCCGAAGGGTCTACACGAGCGAATACCGGTTTCTGCTCGTTCAGACAGTTATCGGTTTCATCTTAATGATTCCGGGCCTGATTCTGAGTATCGTTGGGCTGAGTTCCTCGCTGAGATACCGCAGCAGGAAGGGAAAACATAACGGCAATTCTGTAGCAGGTATGGTCTGCAGCATTATCGCGCTGACATTTGTCATCGTAACGGTTTTCCTGGCAATCCCGATCTTAGAGGATTTATGAGTTTCCGACAGGATAATAAAGGGTTTCCGTATGAAGCACTCCTTCAGATGCTTCGTGCGGGAACCTTATTTTATTGCGTTTTTACTTGCAAATGACTTCTGCATAATGTATAATAATTTAAAATATGCCACGCTTATAATTGGTGAAAATAAATATATCGCCGGTGTGGAGATGGTGCTATGAAGATTAAAGCGAAAAAACGCGGTTATCAGCTGGCGGTCAAAGTGAAACTGTCCTCTTCGGCAGTCCTGAACCAGGAGGAGCTGGAGGTTTTTTTCGGCAGGAATTTCAGGGGCTT
>CACYBV010000388.1 GCA_902772745.1 uncultured Eubacteriales bacterium | reverse complement strand
GAAATGCACTCCATCAAGGGCGGCATGACCAACTGCCAGACCGAGATGAAGAAGGCTGTGGACTGCGGTTACTGGAACCTGTTCCGGTTCAACCCGGCCCTGAAGGCAGAAGGCAAGAATCCGCTCACGATCGATTCCAAGGCTCCGACCACGGATTACAAGGAATTCATCCTGAACGAGGCTCGTTATTCATCCCTGACCCGTTCCTTCCCGGAGCGCGCCGAGAAGCTGTTTGACAAAGCCGCAAAGAATGCGGAGCTTCGTTACAAGCATCTCAACGAACTCAAGGAAATGTACGGAAGAGAAGTTGCAGAGAACTGATAAAACAGTTTCTTACAGCATAAAACGAGCACAGGGGAAAGGCAGTATTTCACTACTGCCTTTCCCGTTGTGTTAAGACGTTTAACCTGAAAGGACGGAATTACCATGAAAACTGATTTTCACATCGGCCAGACAGAAAACCTGAGCGTACTCCGGGAAACCGATTTCGGTGTCTACCTCGGAAAGGAAGGGACGGAAGAGAGCGTTCTTCTTCCGAAAAAGCAGGTTCCCTCAGGCCTTCATATCGGCGACCGGATCAAGGTCTTTCTTTACCGCGACTCCGAAGACCGCCTGATCGCGACGACAAAAGAGCCGCTGATCCGCCTTGGCGAATTTGCCCGCCTCCGCGTCAAAGCCGCGACGAAGCTCGGGGCCTTCCTGGACTGGGGGCTCGAAAAGGACCTGTTTGTTCCTTTCCGCGAGCAGGAGGAGAAACTTGTGCCCGGAGATGAGGTGCTTGTTTATCTGTACCTCGACCGCTCCGGACGCCTTTCTGCGACGACAAGGATCTACAGCCGCCTCTCGCCCGCGCGCCGGGGCGAATTTAAGGAAGAGGATTTCTTTTCCGGCCATGTATACCGGGTCGAGAAAAACTACGGCGTTTTTGCTGCCGTGGAACCGAAGGACGGGGATCCTTCACGCAGGATTTTCGGGCTGATTCCGAAATCCCAGGTCTTTGGAAAATACAGGCTCGGCGATCCGGTCACCGGGCGCGTCGTCCGTGTCCGCGAAGACGGAAAACTGGATCTTTCGGTTCGCGAGCGCGATTATCTGCAGATTCAGAAGGATGCGGAAACGATTCTCAGAAAAATGGATGAATACGGCGGAATGCTGCCGTTTTCGGAAAGCGCGTCGCCGGAAATTATCCGGCGGGAGCTCGCGATGAGCAAGAATGGGTTTAAGAAAGCACTGGGATCTCTTTTGAAAGCCGGAAAGATCCGGATCGGAGAGAATGAAGTTACGCTTCTTCAGCAGGATCAGCGCTGATCCCGCGGCCGGGAAGCGAAGAGCCGCGGCTCCTGCCGTCTTTTTCCGAACTGCCCGGAAGGACGGAATCCGGCAGCGGTGCTGTTTCCCGCGGCAGCCCGGTCATGAGTGTGTGTTCGTCGAAGTTTTTGGAATCGTGAGAATCATAGACGGACTTTCTCCTGTGACGTGATATCAGATAGGTGTGAATCAGTTCATAGCAGTTTTCCAACTCGTCCGGAGTGCAGATTCCGAGGAGAACGTCAATGTTGTGTCGCGTGCTGTGGCGCGCAGACTCATGGACGTACTGGGAAATCGCCTCGCCGGAAACCGTGATCCCCAGATGCAGGTAGTCATAGGAAATATGCAGGTGGTCGTGAAGCTTCTTTTCGATCGCAGCGGACAGCGTGCGCTCGCCGCGTTCCAGCGCTCCGTAGTAACTGACGGAAATTCCCAGTTCAGCCGCGAGCTGTTCCTGTGAGAGGCGCCTCAGATACCGTTCCCGGCGCAGACGCTGGCCGATCGTGAGATCCTCAGGGGACCGCGTAATGAGTGCCCGCCGCTTCGGGGAATAGACCCCGCTGAGGTAATTGCCGTTCTGCTTTTTTTTCGATTTTGATTTGTTTTTTGACATCGGAATACCTCCTGGTTCATGATAATTTGCGTATGTTTTTGTGTCATAGCGTATCATAGCAGGTTTTAAGATAAATTACCAGCAACAATATGTGTAGTATTCTGCAAATACAGTTGTGTAGAAAAGTGCATTTTTTCCAGAAAACATGCGGATTCTGTGCACTGAAAAGGACTTGAAAAATTTTTTTCATTTTGACGGGGAATCAGTATGAAGTTCTTCAACAGACACAGAAAACTCCGGGTTATTCTCTTTATCATTCTCGGAGATTTTCTGATGGCGGCCATGACCAATATGGTTTTTGATCCGTCGGGCATTGTGCTCGGCGGCTTCACCGGCATTGCGATTATCGTAAAGCATCTCTCCGGCGGGATCATTCCGCTGTGGGCGACGACGCTCGCTTTGAATATTCCGCTCTTTCTTGTCGCCTGGCGCATCAAGGGCTGGGGATTTATCAAACGGACGGTTTTTTCAACAGGTACTTTTACGTTGTTCCTTGCGGTGATTCCTTCGCGGTCGCTGGTACAGGATCCGGACCTTTTGCTCCTTGTGGTGTTCGGCGGAATTCTGTACGGCCTCGGACTGGGCCTGATTTTTTATGTGGATGCATCCACCGGAGGCACGGACACTTCCGCGACCCTGATTCACGAAAAACTGCTGAAATACTATTCGATTCCGCAGATCATGCAGGTCCTGGACGGCGTGATCATCCTGGGCGGACTTCTGACATTCAGCCTGCGGATCGGCCTGTATTCGATTATTGCAGTCGCCATCAGCGCCAAGGTTTCGGACATGGTGCTCGAAGGCAGCAAGTTTGCAAAGGGAGTTTACGTGGTTTCTGCGCAGTACCGGGAAATTGCCGAACACATCATGCAGGAAATCGACCGCGGCGTGACAGCGCTTCACGCTGAAGGCATGTATTCTCATGAAGAGAAAAACATGCTCTTTATCGCACTCGGGAAAAAAGAAATTATCCGTCTGAAGGAAATTGTCTACGACATCGATCCGCGTGCTTTTATGATCGTTATGGATGCGCGGGAAGTTCTCGGCGAAGGCTTCCATCGGTTTGAAACCCAGCAGACCCCCGCACATAAGAAAAACAAAAGCAGTGCAAACAGCGATCAGGAGCTCGCCTGACGGGTTCTGATCATTGTGGGCGGCAGGGCTATGAATAGCCGCAAACCCGCGAAAATGCAGAGAAATTCAGCAAAATAACGCTTGACACAGGAAGAAGCCTGTACTATAATATAAAAGCTGTTCTGGAATTTTGACTCCGTCTAAGCCAAAGCCCCGGTAAAAAACGGAACCGTTTTCAGAAAGGCGACTGAACGTTCTATGAAATATTCTTTGGAGGAGAAGACCATGAATACATTTATGGCTAGTCCGAAAACCATTGAGAGAAAATGGTTTGTCGTTGACGCTTCGGGTCTGACTCTGGGCCGCCTCGCATCGGAGGTTGCAAAGGTCTTAAGAGGAAAGAACAAGCCTACTTTTACACCGCACATGGATACCGGTGATTATGTTATTATCGTAAACGCTGAGAAGGTTGTCGTAACCGGCAAAAAACTTGAACAGAAGATGTACTATTCCCACTCTGATTACATCGGCGGCTTCAAGTCCACCACGCTGAAGGAAATGCTCGCGAAGAAACCCGCAGAGGTCCTTCGTCTCGCTGTCAAAGGAATGCTTCCGAAAGGACCCTTAGGCAACCAGATGCTTTCAAAGTTACATGTATACGCAGGTCCGGAGCATCCGCATGCTGCTCAGAAGCCTGAGACATT
>CACYBV010000387.1 GCA_902772745.1 uncultured Eubacteriales bacterium | reverse complement strand
TTTCCTATATCGGGCCGATTATCGGCGCTTCACTCGGACCGGATGCGCTTGTGCTTTATGCATGGGGGCAGGAAGTAACATTTGAAGGTTAAAAATTCAGGAAAAGGGCAGAAAAAGCTTATGGGTACAAAAGAACTCAACGGGGAACTTCTCGCAAAACTTCTTGAAGGGGGTGCGGCGAATCTCCGTATGAACGCAGATATCGTCAATGATCTGAATGTGTTTCCGATTCCGGACGGCGATACCGGCGACAATATGATGATGACAATGAACGGCGGGATCAACGCCCTGAACGGGCATACGAGCCCGAGCCTGACGGAAGCCGCCGAGACGGCTTCCCACGGAATGCTGCTTTCGGCCCGCGGAAATTCGGGCGTAATCCTGTCGCAGCTTTTCGCAGGCGTTGCGGAAGGATTCCGGGGCTTTGAAACCGCGGACATCCGGACGGTCGGCGAAGCGATGCGCTCCGGCGTGCGTTCGGCTTACGCTTCCGTCATCACCCCGACAGAGGGCACGATCCTGACGGTCGCGAGGGAGTCGATCGAATACGCCTGCAGCCGCATCAATGAGAACAGTACGCTCGAATCCTTCTGCGCGGACTGTCTCAGGGAAGCGAACGCCTCCCTTCAGCGGACACCGGAGCTTCTCGCGGTCTTAAAAGAGGCTGGCGTCATCGATTCCGGCGGAGCAGGACTTTACTATATCGCGGACGGCGTTTACAAGACGCTCCGCGGTGAGAAGATCGAGAGCACGGATACAAAGATTACAGTGAGCACTCCGCAGACGATCGATACCAGCAAGTTCAACGAAGATTCCGTCATGGAATTCGGCTACTGCACCGAGTGCCTGCTGCAGCTGACGCACGCGAAAACCGACATCAGCGCTTTTGACATCAACAAGCTGATCGACACACTGACGGAGATGGGCGGGGACTCTATCGTCGCAGTGCAGAACGGAACCGTTGTTAAGATTCATGTACATACCTTCGAGCCGGAAAAGGCGCTCGGCTACTGCCACCAGTTCGGCGAATTCCTGACGCTGAAAGTGGAGAACATGACCCTTCAGCATACGGAAACCTTTGTCGAAAACCGTTTCCATGTGACCTTTATCGAAGACGAAGATATTCCGAAAAAACACTTCGGGATCGTCACGGTTGCTACGGGGGAGGGCATCAAGGAAACGCTTACGGATCTGGGTGCGGACATCGTTATCGACGGCGGACAGGGGAAAAACCCCTCTACCGAGGATTTTGTCGAGGCTTTCCGGGAAGCTCATGCGGAGAATATCTTCGTGCTTCCCAACAACGGAAATATCTTGATGGCGGCCCGCCAGGCGGCGGAAATGTATGAGGACTCCAAGGTGTTTGTCATCGAGTCCAAATCCATCGGCGACGGCTATGCAGCGCTGCAGATGCTCAGTCTTGACTCCGACGACCCGGAGGAAATCGCGAAGGAACTCCGGGATGCGATGCAGGGCGTCATTACAGGCTCTGTGACGAGGGCCGTGCGTTCCACAACCGTCAACGGTGTGGAAATCAAAGAAAACGAATTCATCGGCTTTACCGACAAGGAAATGCAGGTCAGCTGCCCGACGCCCCTTGAAACCGCAAAAGCGCTTTCCGAGCAATTGTCGATCGGGGATTACGAGTTTGTCATCGTGATCTACGGTGCGGACACGACCGAAGAAGAGAAGGAAGGCTACCGCAGCTATATGCGGGAGCAGCATCGCCGGACGGAGCTCTGCGAAATCGACGGCGGCCAGGAAGTGTATCATTTCCTGATCATATTACAGTAAAGGCGGGAGGAAAAAGACTTGCCTGTTGATTTTACCCCGGAAATGAAGCGGGATTATACAATTATTGCGCCTGACATTTTTCCGACCCATATGGAGCTTCTGGAGCAGATTTTCCGGATGTACGGCTACAATGTCGTGATCGTGCATTACGAAGGCCAGAAGATCATCGATACGGGACTGAAGTATCTGCATAATGACGTCTGCTACCCGGCCATCTGCATGCTCGGGCAGCAGCTTTATGCGCTGACCTGCGGGGATTATGACCCGCATAAATCGGCGCTTCTGATGTTCCAGACCGGCGGCGGCTGCAGGGCATCAAACTATCTCTGCCTTCTCCGCCGCGCGCTCCACAACATGGAAATGGATTATGTTCCGGTGATCTCGCTGTCTTTCACTGCGCTTGAGAAATACAGCGGCTTCAGCATCTCGCCCTTCATGTTCCTGACCGGCATCCGTTCGATCGTTTACGGCGATATGATGCTGCTTCTCAAGAACCAGACCGCGCCCTATGAAATCAACAAAGGCGATACGCGGAAAGTGGTCGAGAAGTGGACAAAAGAGCTTGTGGAGCAGTTCAAGCACCATAAGGGACTTACGGGACCTGGAATGAAAAAAAACCTTTCCGCAATGGTGAAGGATTTCCATGACATTCCAAGGGAGAAAAAGGACCTTACAAAAGTCGGAATCGTCGGGGAAATTTATGTCAAGTATTCCTCCTTCGGCAACAACGGCCTCGAAAAGTTCCTGGCCTCCCAGAACTGCGAATACATGGTCCCGGGAGTCTTAGGCTTCTTCCAGTTCATGTTTGCCAATGTAAGGACCGATTATAAATACTTTGGCGGGAAAAAGAAGAAACTCTGGATGTCTCTGATCGCACAGAAAGCGCTCGCAAGCTGGGAACGCATTATGATTAACTGCCTGAAGCCCTATCCAGAGTTCGCAGCGCCCAATGAATTCAAAAAGACGCAGGAACTCGCGAAAAAGGTCGTCGACCCCGGCGTCAAGATGGGCGAAGGCTGGCTCCTTCCCGGAGAAGTATGCGAGCTCATAGAAAAGGGTTACAACAGCGTCGTCTGCGCACAGCCTTTCGGATGCCTGCCGAATCATATCGTCGGCAAGGGAACGATCCGGAGGCTTCGGGAGCTTTACCCGAACGCCAATATTTTCCCTGTGGACTACGACGCAGGGGCTTCGAAAGTTAACCAGGAGAACCGCATCAAGCTGATGCTTGCAATGGCGGATGAACTCTGACCCCTATACGGCCAGACGAGGACTTGATCAGTGAAAAGACTTGGAATTGACATCGGATCGACGACGCTGAAATGCGTACTGCTGTCTCAGGACGGCGAGATCCTTTATAAAAGTTATGAGCGGCATTTTTCGAAGATCACGGAGACACTCGGAAAAATGCTTCAGACGCTTCTTCGGGAATTCCCGGGCGAGCGTTTTTCAGTGTCGCTGTCGGGTTCTGCGGGCATGGGCATTGCAGAACACGCGGGGCTTCCTTTTGTACAGGAAGTGTTTGCTGAGCAGATCGCGGTGAAAAACCTTGCTCCGGGAACCGACGTCGTGATCGAACTCGGGGGAGAGGATGCCAAGATCCTGTTCCTTACGGGCGGTTTTGAGATGCGTATGAACGGTACCTGCGCGGGCGGGACCGGCGCGTTTATCGACCAGATGTCCACGCTGATGAATATCACACCGGACGAGATGAACGAGCTCTCGAAGCATCATGAGAAACTGTATACGATCGCTTCCCGCTGCGGCGTTTTTGCAAAATCCGACATCCAGCCCCTCTTAAACCAGGGCGCGAGGAAGGAGGACGTATCGGCAAGCATTTTCCTTGCAGTTGTAAACCAGACGATTGCGGGACTTGCCCAGGGCCGTGAATTTACGGGAAATATCCTGTATCTCGGCGGACCTCTGACCTTTCTTTCGGAGCTTCGGAAGAGTTTTGATACAGCGCTTCAGACCAGGGGTATCTGCCCGGAAGATTCACTGTACTATGTGTCGATCGGCGCGGCGCTGTCGGGTACAGGCGAAGAGCTTTCACCGGAGGAGATCGCCGAAAGGCTCCGGATCGCCCAGACGAAGGGCAGTTACCAGAGGATGCAGCCGCTGTTCTCGGACGAATCCGAATATGGAGAGTTTCGTGCGCGTCACGAAAGGGCATCACTCGGAACAACCGAAGTAACGGAAGCTCAGGGCGAACTGTACCTCGGAATCGACGCGGGCTCCACAACTGTGAAATGCGTGCTCGCGGACGAGCGGGGCAATATCCTCGAGCCCTTCTATACGCTCAATAACGGCAATCCTGTGCCTCT
>CACYBV010000386.1 GCA_902772745.1 uncultured Eubacteriales bacterium | reverse complement strand
TGATGATTTTCAGCCTTGCAGCATGCACGAAGACCGGTGGAGAGGGCACAGATGCCGCAAATACCGACACCAAGACAGAAAGCCAGGACAGCGGTACAGAAGCTTCCGGCGGTAATTACCAGACAGCGATTGACCTGTATCAGAACGGTGTAAAAGAGTACAAGTACAAAGCTGGTGAATTCAAGAAATACGACGAGAAGATTACAATCACCGTCAACAACACCCATGATCTGGATTCTGATACTTTTGAAGCGATGAGAGCTGCCGGTGAGCCCGTCGAAGACGGCCGCTGGATCAAGTACTTCAGAGATGACATGAATGTCGAATGGGTCTTTGACTGGTGCGAATCCAACTCGGCGGACTACACCCAGAAGCTGACGCTTTCGATGTCGGAAGGTTCTCTTGCGGATGTCTTCTACGTATCCGACCAGAACATGATCCGTCAGCTGGCGGAAGCCGGTGCCATCCTTCCCCTGACCGAACTCTGGCAGGACAACGTCAACGAGACGCTCGGCCATATCATGGAGGAAGAAGGAACCGCGATTTACGGAACCGGTATTGTAGACGGTGAATTCTATGCGCTTCCCGTCAAGATGCCTTCTACCAACACCTATAACCACTGCTGGGTCAGAAGAGACTGGCTTAAGAAGGTCGGCCTCGATGTTCCGAAGACCATGGACGATGTGAAGGCAATCGCGAAGGCTTTCAAGGAAATGCAGGACGGCAACATCGGCCTGATGTTCAGCAAGGACTTCGCGTCCGAGTATGAAGGCATTTTCTGGGCTTTCGGCGGACAGCAGAATTCCAGAAGAAATCAGTGGAACAAGCAGGCAGACGGCACAATTGCCTATGCTGAGATTCAGGACAGCATGAAGGGCGGCCTGGCGTGGCTTCGTGATATGTACGCAGAAGGCCTGATCCCGCAGGAATCCATCTCTATGGGCACCTATGACGCTATGGCAAACTACGTAGCAACCGAGAAATGCGGAATCTTCTACGGCCCGCACTGGTACGGCTTCCAGCTCCAGAATTTCGGCTTCAAGACCCAGGATTACGGTATGGGCACGGAAGGCGAAGCCGACTGGATCGAAGTTCCGCTTCCGACCGGAACGGTTGACAAGGTCATCATCCCCGGCAACAACACCAACGACGGCTGGTACTGCATCAACGCCAAGTGCGAACATCCGGATGTACTGATTCAGACTCTGAACGCCTATGTTGAGAAACTGTTCGGCGAGAAGAACGATTTCGCGAACTTCTTCGCCTGCGACCTGAACTCCGGTGAATGGGGCGCAGCTCCGGTCCACGTCCTTTCAGCGACGGTTGACCTGGATCCCTACTGGATCCTTTCGAAGGCCACCAATAAGGAAACCCAGGAAGTTGACGAGTCGAAACTTTATGAGCCCGGCACTTCCTACTGGAATTATATCAAGAACGGCCTTTCGGCTTACCAGTACATGTTCGGACCGATCGACTCCTGCTTCTGCTACGTTGACCAGACCTACCCGCAGAACATCCTCTGGAACGAATACCTGTTCATTCCGACACAGACCTATACGGACCGCTGGGGTTCACTTGTTGAAATCCTTGACAACTATGAAATCAAGATCGTAACAGGTGAGATTCCGCTCGACGAGGGCTTTGCGGAGATGGTACAGAAATTCAATGAAGCCGGTGGTGAAACCATCACGAAGGAATACAACGAAATCTATGCGGATTTCACAAAGCCTACGAAATAAATGAATCAAGAGTGAAACACTGATCTGCAAGACACTCTGCCGCATGCAGCGAAGGCGTGCTGCATGCGGCAGATACTTTTATAACATGTAAAAAGAAAGAGTGCGATTATGAAGAAAAGCTCCAAAAAGAACGGCCTGAAACAGTTTAAACGCAATCTTCCGCTTCATATAATGCTTCTGCCGGCAGTCGCTCTGGTTCTTATTTTTGCGTATATTCCGATGTACGGACTGGTGATTGCGTTCCAGAATTTTAACGCGGCGAAAGGCATCTTCAGCAATCAGAAATGGATCGGATTCGGAAATTTCACCTATATCTTTACATTGCCGTCCATCTGGAATGTGTTCAGGAATACGCTGATTATTGCGGTTCTGAAGATCATATTCGGGACGCTGGCTGCAATCGCAACGGCGCTTCTTCTGAATGAATGTTCCGTAAAGACAGTAAAAAAGAGCGTCCAGACAATGGTTTACTTTCCGCATTTCATTTCCTGGATCATCCTCGCGGGTGTTTTTACCGATATCCTGTCCCCGACAGACGGTGTCGTCAACAGTTTCCTCGGACTGTTCGGCGTAAAACCGATCTACTTCCTGGGAGACAACCGGTACTTCCGCGGAACGCTTGTCATAACCGATATCTGGAAATCCTTCGGTTACAGCAGCATTGTTTATCTGGCAACGATTACCGGTATCGATCCGTCGCTCTATGAAGCGGCTGCGATTGACGGTGCTGGCCGGTGGAAACAGATGTGGCATATTACGCTTCCCGGGATGTCGACTATTATTATCCTGCTGACGATTCTCAGCATGGGCAACGTACTGAACGCCGGTTTTGATCAGGTATTCAACCTGTATTCGGCAGCGGTTTATGATACCGGTGATATTATTGATACGATGGTTTACAGACTCGGTCTCCAGGGTGCCAAATTCGGCCCGTCAACGGCCGTTGGCCTGCTGAAATCCATCATATCGCTCATTCTGATTTCCTCCGCATACCTTATTGCATGGAAGAAATTCGATTATAAAGTATTCTGAGAAGGGAGGAACATATTATGGCTAGAAGAAAACGCGAAGATGACGGATTCGGCTCCTCCCGGCAGATTAAGTCTCCGGCAGCGAAGGTCTTCAACGTTGTCAATATTATTTTCCTGCTCATTCTCGGACTGATTTGTCTGTACCCATTCTGGTACGAGATATGCATTTCGTTCAGTTCGAATGCGGCAGTCAATGCCAAGAGAGTGTATTTTTATCCTGTGGAATTCAGCATGGAAGCCTTTAAATACGTGCTGGAACGCAGACCTTTCTGGAAATCTCTCGGCTATACGGTGCTCCGTGTCTGTCTGACGCTTCCGATCAGTATGGTTGTGATGTGCCTTGCGGCATATCCGCTGTCAAAAAACAATCTCGTGTTCCGCGCCAGAACCTTTTATGTCTGGTTCTTCTTCCTGACAATGCTCTTTAACGGCGGCATGATCCCGACATACCTTCTCGTGACCGGCCTTGGGCTTAAGAATACAATCTGGGCTCTCGTGCTTCCGACGACGGTCAATGTCTTCAATATGCTGCTCCTTCTGAGCTTTTTCAGGAATGTTCCGGACGGACTTGAGGATGCAGCCAGAATCGACGGGGCAGGTCATTTCCGAACGCTCTTCCAGATCTTCGTCCCGATCAGCAAACCGGTTCTCGCAACGGTTGCCCTGTTTACACTGGTCAACAACTGGAACGCCTGGTTCGACGGCATGATCTATATGCAGTCTGACAAATATCCGCTGCAGACCTACCTTCGGACGATCATTTTCAATTTCGATTTCCAGTCTCTGACGCTGGAGGAACGTGTAAGGCTTGCTCAGATGAACCAGAAATCCCTGAAGGCAGCCCAGATGGTTATCGGCGCAATCCCGATCCTGATGGTGTACCCATTCCTTCAGAAGTATTTCGTCAGCGGCATTACCCTGGGCAGTGTGAAGGGTTAATCGGCAGAGATGACCGCGTCATAAATTGCTTTTCGGTTTGATTTAACTGAAATGTACATCTCTAAGGAGGTACATATGAATACAGTGAAAAAATATGATGTTTTTGAAGTTTCGGTCAGCGGTCCGTCGGAAGGAAATCCGTTTAAGGACCAGTGGATTTGCGGAACTCTGAAAAACCGGCAGGAGACCATAAAGACGGACGGTTTTTATGACGGAGACGGTGTGTATAAAGTGCGCTTCATGCCTTCTTTTGAAGGGGAGTACAGCTATACCGTAGAAAGCAGCTTTGGAGAGAAGCTGGAAGGCGCGGTTGCTGTCGGACCGGCGGATCCGGAGAATCACGGACCGGTGCGCGTTGCAAACAATTATCATTTCGCATATGATGACGGAACACCGCACTATTCCATCGGGACAACCTGCTATGTCTGGAATCTGATGAACGACGATATCATTGAAAAGACTTTTGCCGAACTGGAAAAAGGCTATTTCAACAAGATCCGTTTCTGCATTTTCCCGAAGCATTACTGCCATAATTTCGGCGAGCCGAGATCTTATCCATATGTCGGAACGCCCTGTGACGCTTCCTGGCTCAATGTCGACAATTTCTTCGAGCACCGCGGCGTGCTTCCCGGAAATGACTGGGACTTTGAGACCTTCAATCCGGAACATTTCCGCCATATCGAGAACTGCATTGAGCGCCTCGGAAAGCTCGGGATCGAAGCGGACATTATCCTGTTCCACCCGTACGACCGCTGGGGCTTCTCCTGCATGAGCCACGAGCAGGATCTGTATTATCTGAAATACGTAATTGCACGTTATGCGGCTTATCACAATGTCTGGTGGTCTCTCGCGAACGAATTCGACCTGATTCCCTCGAAATCAATTCGTGACTGGGAAGGCATCGCAGATTTCATTGTAAAGAACGATCCGTATACGCACCTGAGATCGATTCACAACTGCATCTATGTTTATGATCACAGCCGTCCCTGGATCACGCATGTCTCTTACCAGCAGCAGGGACCGGGCAGGTCAGTGGAATCCGGCGCGGAGCTCAGAACAAGATATAAAAAGCCGGTTGTCTTTGATGAAATCCAGTACGAGGGCAATATCACGGAAAACTTCGGCAATATTTCGGGTGAAGAACTGACGCGCCGTTTCTGGGAAGCGGCAATCCGCGGCTGCTATGCCGGCCACGGGGAATGCTTTGAGGATCCGGATGATATCATCTGGTGGTCCCATGGCGGAGAGCTGAAAGGTACGAGCCCCGAGAGAATCCGTTTCCTGCTGCAGATCCTTAAGGAAACGCCGGGCTTAGGACTGATGCCGCTTACCGGCCCCTTCCCGAGAAGCGTCTGCGTGCCGGAACAGCCTTTTGACGAGGAGAAGGCATACTATCTGTATTACTACGGCCAGAACCGCCCGAATTACATGGTTTACCGGATGGATCCGGACAAAACGTACGAGGCGGAAGTGATCGACACATGGGAAATGACCGTAACAAAAGCCGGAACATTCAGCGGAACTTTCCGGATTGATCTTCCGGGCAAGGAATACATGGCGGTGCGGCTTCGGAGAATTTCATGAAGGTCGGGCTGATCCTGTATTCTGTTCGTGAAGAGATGAAAAAGGATCCGATCGGAAGCGTCAGGAAGGTCTGTGAGATGGGCTATCGCTTCATCGAAACCTGCAACCATAATGCGGCGCATGATTCCGGAAGCGGATTCGGGATTCCGGCGGAGGTGCTGAAAAAGACCTTTGATGAATTCGGGGCCAGTGTAATCAGTACACATATCTATCCGATTGAGAACGCAGACCTTGGGGCTGTGATTGAATATAATCACACGGTCGGCAATCGGAATCTCGTTAATCCGATGGGGGTTTTCCTGGATTACGATGACGTAATGCGGCAGTGCGAAGCCATGGACAGAACCGGTGCTGTACTGAAGGAAGAAGGCATCCGATACCTGTATCATAACCATAATCATGAATTTCGGACAATCGGGGGAAAGAGCGTTCTTC
>CACYBV010000385.1 GCA_902772745.1 uncultured Eubacteriales bacterium | reverse complement strand
TTGACCAGCTCGTGGTGGATGCCGTGCTGGTTGGTTTCGAACACGGCGTTCTCGCCGGCTTCCCGGATCTGGTTGTCCACTTCCTTCCGGGCTTTCTCGACCATCTCTTCGATGCGGGCTGGATGGATCCGGCCGTCCATGATAAGCTTTTCCACTGCGACGCGAGCTACTTCCCGGCGAACCGGATCGAAGGCGGAGACAATCACGGCTTCGGGGGTATCGTCAATAATCAGATCAACGCCGGTCGCCGTTTCCAGTGCACGGATGTTCCGGCCCTCACGGCCAATGATCCGGCCTTTCATGTCATCGTTTGGCAGGCTGATGACGCTGACTGTGCTTTCGGCAACATGATCCGCAGCGCATTTCTGAATCGCTAGGGCAATGATATTCCGAGCCTTCTTCTCCCCTTCTTCCTTCGCCTGGGTCTCGATTTCGCGCACCTGCGCGGCGGCGTCGTGGAAAGCTTCTTTTTGGACGCGGTCGATAACGACCTGCTTTGCCTCATCTTTGGTCATCCCGGCAACGCGCTCCAGCTCGGTTAGCTGCTTCTGCTTGAGCTCGTCCAGCTCGGCTTCTTTCTTCGCCAGGTCGGATAATTTGTTGTTCAGGGTTTCTTCCCGGGTCTCCAGGTTGTTTGCTTTCTTGTCGAGGGTTTCCTCGCGCTGAATCAGGCGACGTTCGTTTTTCTGAATTTCGTTGCGGCGCTCCCGCATTTCCCTCTCGTTTTCCGCCCGCTCCCGGTCGTTTTCCGTTTTGGCCTTCAGGATTTCTTCTTTGGCTTCCAGTACTTTTTCCTTCTTGTAGTCTTCCGCTTTGCGGACGGCGTCGTCATACAGCCGCTTGGCATAGTCTTCCGTCCGTTCGATCTTTTTTTCTGTAAAATTCTTCCGGTATGTGTAACCTACCAGGCCGCCGATCAGGCAGCCCGCAACCGCGGCGATCACCGCGGCAATAACTGGACTCATATTTCCCCTCCTTTTCTGTTTAAAATCTCATTTCATCTCTTATGCGTCGGCGCAAGAAAAAACCGTACGAAAACAAATGCTTCGCACGGCTGTACGCTGCTTCGACCGAGGGGTTCCCGGTATCGTAACATCTTTTCCGCAGCATATGTCAAAAGGGCAGAGCATGCCGGTCTGCTACGGAATCATCTTATACGGTTCGTCCGATCAGGACGTCCAAAAGATCGCGAACCAAGTCCGCGGAGGTACATTTGGGGATGCTCTATCGATAACAGCGGCAGACAAATAGTCCGCACAGCCGAACAGTATTATATTAACGGCAGTACGGACATTTGTCAACCTTTCCAGAAAATACCATTGTATACAAAAGGGCCAGGGAAGGGTTTCGTTCTCCGGCATTGCATCAGAAATCACAGTTCATGGGCGTACGGAAGTATGGGATAACGTCGCGGATATTATCCACGCCGGTAAGGTAGATTAGCAGTCTTTCGAAACCCATGCCGAAGCCTGAGTGGGTGCAGCCGCCGAATCGGCGGAGGTTGACGTACCAATACATCTCTTCCTTGGAGATGCCCAACTCGTCCATGCGCTTTACCAGCAGGTCATACCGGTCTTCCCTTTGGCTGCCGCCCATCAATTCGCCTGCGCCGGGCACCAGCAGGTCGACGGCAGCGACGGTCTTTCCGTCGTCGTTCTGGTACATATAGAAAGCCTTGATATCCTTTGGCCAGTCATATACGAATACCGGGCTGTGGAAATATTCCTCGGTCAGGTATTTTTCATGCTCCTTTGCAGTGTCCTCGCCGAACTTCGGCTCGAATTTGAACTCGGTTCCGTTCTCCATCGCCTTGCGCAGGATGGAGATGGCTTCCTCGTGCGTAACCCGCGCACAGGTGCTGGTGAGCAGCGCATTCAGCTTGTCTAACAGTCCGCCGCCGGTGAACTGGTCCAGGAACATCAGTTCGTCCGGACACTTTTCCAGAACGGTCTTCACGATGGCCTTCAGGAAGTCTTCCTCCAGGTCCATCAACTGGTTCAGGTCGCAGAAAGCGATTTCCGGCTCAATCATCCAGAATTCCGCTGCATGGGTTTTGGTGTTGCTGTTCTCTGCCCTGAATGTCGGCCCGAAGGTGTAAATTTTCGAGAAGGCCATGGCAAAGGTCTCGCCTTCCAGCTGGCCGGTCACGGCCAGGCTTGTGGGTTTGCCGAAGAAATCTTCGGAAGGATCCGCGCCTGATCCCTGCGGCAAGGTGGTTACCGTGAATGTGTTGCCGGCGCCTTCAGCGTCGTTGCCGGTGATCAGGGGTGTATG
>CACYBV010000384.1 GCA_902772745.1 uncultured Eubacteriales bacterium | reverse complement strand
TCGAGCGCCCGGGGTGGTTCACACGTCCCGCATAACCTTCGTTTTCACGGCAGAGCTGGCACTTCGGATAAGCCAGGGATTTCATCTTCCCCGCTGCCGCGATTGCCTTGGGGTCCTTTTCGGGCTTGCTGAGATTGATTGTAATTACGATCGGTCCGTACTTGCTGTCCACTGTATAACGGACATCCTTTTCGAGGCGGTAGCGGCGAATGTAGTCGACATCCTGGCTGAATTTGTAAAACCAGTCGGTTGCGTCTTTTTTATTCTGATTGTAAAGGGCATAAAACTGTCTTATGACCTCCGCCGGCCGCGGCATGACGCAGTTCATAATCCGCGAGTCGAAAAGGTCGCGGTAAGTGATCGTATCGTCCGGAAGAAGCCCTTTTTTTGCAGCATAATCCAGAAGCTCGCCGAGAATTTCCGGAAGATCCCGGACATCTGACGACCCGTCGCCTTCCGGGATTTCCGCATCAAATGCGTCCTCCTGAAACAGGCATAAAAGCTGGTTCAGCGCGTAGGTGTTCTCCTCCTTCGGAAGAATTCCGGTATCATTTCCGTAGCAGATCAGTTTTCTGATTGCATCTGTAAACATCTTTATTGCTCCAGTAATGTAAATAGCTTTGTCATTCCGGCCGGGCGTCCCGTATTCCGGCACTCCTTTCTGCGGGAATCCCTCGGGATGACAGAACCCCGTCAATTATATTACATAGGTCCCGTCGCCGATCTCCACCACATAGAAATCCGCCGCGTAACCGATTTTCTCTTTATATTTCCGGCCGACAGTCTCAATATACTGCTCCACCGCCTCGTCCTTCACGATCGCGACCGCACAGCCGCCGAATCCGGCGCCGGTCATCCGGGCGCCGATGCAGCCCTCGATCTTCCAGGATTCTTCCGCAAGCGTATCCAGTTCGATCCCGGTGACTTCATAGTCATCCCGCAGCGATATGTGAGACGCATTCATCAGCTTCCCGAATCCCGCTATGTCGCCCGCTTTCAGAAGCTCCACCGCCGCAATCGTCCGCCGGTTCTCACAGACCGCGTGACGGGCGCGGCGGATGCGGACCGGATCTTTGATCAGGTCTTTATTGGCTTCGAATTCTTCTTCCGTGAGCTCTCCGAGCGCTTTGATGGGAAGCTTTGCCTGAAGCTCCGACAGCGCCTCTTCGCACTCTGCTCTCCGCTCATTGTATTTGGAATCCGCGAGTCCCCGTTTCTTGTTCGTGCAGGAAATGACGATCTTCATCCCCTGAAGCTCAATCGGCGCATATTCGTACTGCAGCGTCGCCGTATCGAGGAACATCGCGCAGTCCTTCTTTCCCATTGCGATCGCAAACTGGTCCATGATGCCGCAGTTCACGCCGTTATAATTATTCTCCGAATACTGTCCGTAAAGCGCGATCTGGAGGTTCGGAACATCAAATCTGAAGAGTTCGTTCAGGATTTTCCCCATACCGAGCTCAATCGACGCGGAGCTGGAAAGCCCGGAGGAATTCGGGATATTGCCCCAGATATAGACGTCAAATCCGCAGTCCGCTTTCATCCCGTGCTTTCCGTAAGTCCAGACCATACCCATCGGATAATTGGAAAATCCCTTCCGCCGGTTGAATTCGAGGTCCGCGGCAATATCACGCTCTACGACTCCCTGGCGCGGGAAATTGCCGGAGTAGAAATGCACTTTTGTGTCCGTTCTCTTTCTCGCCGCGAAATAAGTTCCGATCGTCAAAGCGCAGGGAAATACATGCCCCCCGTTATAGTCAGTATGTTCGCCGATCAGGTTCACACGGCCCGGCGAGAAAACGGTTGCGATTTCTCCGCCCGCACCGTAAGTCTTTTCAAACTCCCGGAGGAGTTCCTCTTTGGTCATGGCTTCACCTCACTATGCATAGTAATCCTTATAAAGTATACAAAAAAGCCGCGGGACTGTCAAATGCTTTTTAGCTGCTTACTGTTCCGCAGCCTGTACGGATCCGGGTTTTTCCCGCGGTCCCTTCGCAGTTTCTTTTGTTTGCAAAAACCCCGCTCCTGTGCTACACTTTCAGAAACAGCACCGACAGGGAGAATGCCGATATGAGAAACGCCTCAACCGCCCCCTGGTACCAAAGGATACACCGTTACGGACAGACCAATCTCACGGAAGACGACCCTGAAAGGAACAATATCGATTTCTGGCGCGCACAGTGGAAACGCACCAGAGTCCAGGGCCTGATCATAAACTGCGGCGGCATCGTCGCCTACTATCCTTCGAAATACGGTCTCCAGTACCGCGCAAAAACGCTCGGAGACAGGGATTACTTTAAGATATGGGCGGATGCGGCGCGTGAGGAAGGCCTTGTGGTCATCGCGCGCATGGACATCAACCGGGTCACGGAAGAATTTTACAAAGCCCATCCGGACTGGATCTCCATAGATCGGGAGGGAAAGCCGGCGGTCCCGACTGCCTCTGGTGCGGCATGCTGAATGCGGACCCTGCGGGATCGGGCTGGGCGTTTGCGGACAAAAAGGCGCTTCTTTCGCGCTCGCGGCTTGTCTTCACAGACCACCAGAACCATTGACCGCTGCGCCGGACGCGACCGCCTGCCGGACCACCAGAAGCTCATCGAAAACGCAGTCCGCTGGACACTTCAGGACCGTCTTCCCGCAAGCGTTAATGGCCCCGGCTTTATCGATGTCTCGGTTTTCAGGCAGCCAAACGGCCGCAGGATCATTCATCTGAATAATCTTACTGCGGCCGATATGACCGGTCTCATAAAAAGGCGGCTTCCCGTTTACGGAATTACGCTTACTCTGCCGGCGGAAGGAAGAAAAAGCGCCGAAGCCGAGCTTCGAAGAAGCAAAATTCATATCACTGTAACTGCGGATCAGGACCGCTTTACAATTCCGGTGGGGAAGATTGATGATTTCGAAGTCATCGTGGTATAGACAAAACTGCATCTTCTGGCATCGGTCCTTCAGGGAAGCATTGTTTCCCGGGCCGAATGATTACGGAGGCCGACAACACAAAAGTCCGCTTGTACAGCGCACGAAACTGTATTATACTTTGCTCATGAGTACAATCATCCACCCCTTCCCGCCTTTATACAATGCTGAGTCCCGGATCCTGATCCTCGGTTCCTTTCCTTCCGTGAAGTCCCGCGAACAGCAGTTTTTCTACGGTCATCCGCAGAACCGCTTCTGGAAGCTGATGGCGCTTCTTTACTGCGGTCCGGATGCCAAACCGCCGCAGACGATCGAAGAAAAGAGGGCCCTGATCCTCAAAAATCACCTGGCCCTCTATGATACCATTTATTCCTGTGAAATTGTCGGTTCTTCCGATTCATCGATCAGAAACGCAGTCCCGACGGACCTCTCGCCGATCCTCTCCGGATCACCGATCGAAAAGATCTTATGCAACGGAACGAAATCCTTCGAGCTTTATCAGAAATACCAATATCCCCGGACAGGGATTCCGGCAGTCAGGCTTCCGTCGACAAGCCCCGCAAATGCCGCGTGGAGCATGGAGAAACTCAAAGAAGCGTGGAGCCGGCACTGTATCACGATTCCCCGTCCCGTAACCGCAGCATCCCGGCCGTAAGAATCCGGGAGCGGTCCGCTGCCGACAGCATCTGCTCTTTCACCTGAGGCTGATCAATCCGCTCATTCCCCGTTAAACTGCACTTCCTGATTCACATACTCCAAAAAAGCGTTGATGCTGAAGGGGCACTCGAGCGCCGGGCGTCCTTCCGCACTCAGCTGAATCTCCTCGCCGGAAGCATAGTCGATATAGAGAGACCAGCCGTGCATATGCTCATTATTCCGGAAACGCCAGCCGTTCTGTTCCGGAATCCGCTGGTTCTGTACAAGTTTTGCGAGACCGTCGAGGAATTCCTGGGAAACCGCTCCGTTATACCGGCAGATCACATAACTGTCACCCATCGCGTCGAAATCCAGCACAAATCCGTCATCATCCGGGTTTTTCTCTATTGCAATCGAATAGTGCCCGTACCGGAATGGCGAATCCTCCGGAATATCATATTTCGTATCCTCCAGGCTGAAGCTCAGGGAGAAGCTCTCAATTTCCTCCGACTCAATGACTTTCGGCAGGTCTTCCGACAGATCCTCGACTGCAAGCTCCTTCTCGAGATCCTCCTCCCGGACAAAGCGGTAATAATGTCCTTCCGCGTCCATCACCTGTTCGTAAGCATCGAGCGCACCGTCGCGGAGGACATAGATAACGCCCATAATGCCGAAGCCGTAATCATATTCATCCCCGGCGTTCCGGATTTCCTGCGAGCCCTCGGAGCCCACGAGGCAGACGGTATATTCTTCCGTATAGTTTCCATAAAAATGAACTGTCAGGTGATCCCCGTCAAAATCCAGGGTCGTATCGCCGTTCACATCCACCCAGCGGCCCTGGAAAGGCGCAAGCTCGCCGGCGCTTTCAGACTCTGTTTCCTGATCGGATTCCGTTGTCTGCGGCTCCGTTTCCTGACCGGAAGGCGTTTCGGGTTCCGTGCTTTCCAAAGCCTCCCCTGTCGTCTCCGGCGCTTCCGAAGAACTCCAATCTTCCGTCTCCGGATGCTCCAGAAACTCTGCCCGCTGATCCGCATACTGCAAAAAAGCCCAGACGCTGAAAGGAATCTCCAAAGACGGCCGGCCGGAAGCCGAAAGCTCCAGTTTCTCGCCGGACGCGTATTTCACGTACAGGGACCAGCTGTGGAAATATTCATTGTTCGTTTTGTCCCAGCCGTTATTTGCGGGTATCCCCTGATCCTGGATCAGCCTCGAAAGGCCCTTCACGTAATCTTCGGAAACCGTTCCACGGAAATTGCAGATCATGTAGCTCGATCCCGTTCCGCTGAAAATCATTGTATAGCTGCCGTCGGTTTCTTTCGAAATTTCAAAACTGTATCGGCCGCTTTCCACATATTCGTCAGCCGGAATGTCGTATCTGGTATCTTCGAAGCTGACAGTGAAGGAGAAATCCGTAATTTCATCGGATTCGATCTTTTTCGGAAGGTCCCGCGAATTGTCGATAATCTCCTTCTCCTTCTCAAGGTCCTCCTCCCGTACAAAACGGTAACTATGGCCTTCCGCGTCCAGAACCTGTTCGTACGCCGTGAGAACATGCCCGTCTTCGCGGATCTCCAGTTTTGACATGATTCCGAAGCCCTGGTCATAGCTGTCTTTGGATGTGTTTTCCACATATTTGACATCGGTCTTCGTGACCCGGACACTGTATTTTTCCTCATAGCTGCCGCATCTGACC
>CACYBV010000383.1 GCA_902772745.1 uncultured Eubacteriales bacterium | reverse complement strand
GGGATATCCTATAATGAAAGCGGTTTCCGCCCGGATGCACTCGGGATGACGCGGAATAAACAGGAGGAGATAAAAATGACCAAGGTTGACGTGATTTCCGGATTCTTAGGCGCCGGCAAGACGACGCTCATTAAAAAGCTTCTTTCGGAAGCCCTGAAAAATGAAAAGGTGGTGCTGATCGAGAACGAATTCGGCGAGATCGGCATCGACGGCGGATTCTTAAAGGACGCCGGGGTGCAGATCACCGAGATGAATTCGGGCTGCATCTGCTGTTCCCTTGTCGGCGACTTCGGCGAAGCGCTGCAGCAGGTGATTAACGACTACGCGCCGGACCGCGTGATCATCGAGCCTTCCGGCGTCGGCAAGCTTTCCGACGTCATGTCGGCCGTGAAGCGCGTATCAGAGAAGTGCAATCTCGAGCTGAATTCCGCGACGACCGTTGCGGACGCTTCCAAGGTGAAGATCTACATGAAAAACTTCGGCGAATTCTACGATAACCAGATCGAGAACGCCGGTGCGATCGTGCTTTCGCGCTCTCAGAACGTCAGCGACGAGAAGCTGGAGACAGCGGTCGAAATGCTTCGGGAAAAGAATGACCGCGCACGCATCCTGACGACGCCCTGGGACGATCTTCCTGGCGGACGGATTCTCGCCGTGATCGAGGACGCGCAGGACCTGACGCTTCAGCTCATGGAAGAAGCGCATCTCATCGCCCTCAAAGACGAAGAGGAAGAAGAGGAGCACGGGCATCATCACCACCATCATCACCATGATGAGGATGAAGAGCACGAAAATGAGCACCATCACCATCACGACGATGAGGAAGAGCACGAACACGAGCATCATCACGATCATGACGATGACGGCGATGAGCATGAGCATCACCATCATCATGATGACGACGAATGCGATGAGGAGACCTGCAGCTGCGGCCACCACCATCACCATCATCACCACGGCGATCACGATGCGGACGAAGTCTTCCAGAGCTGGGGTGTGGAAACTCCGAAGAAATTCGACCGCGGGACCCTGGAAGCAATTCTGGAGAAACTCAGTGAATCCAGCGAATACGGAGTCATTCTCCGTGCAAAGGGCATGGTCGCTTTGACCGACGGAACCTGGGGATATTTCGACCTGACGCCGGAAGAATACGAAATCCGCGAAGGCGCTCCGGATTACACCGGCCGTCTCTGCGTGATCGGCTCGGAACTTAAGGAAAAAGAAGTCGCAGCACTGTTTGGGCTGTAAAGCGCTTTTTTGGACAGCTGCAGCATATCAGATACTGATGAGCGTACGACAGAAGGAGAGACTATGAGACAGGATCCGACCATTCCGGTCTATCTGATTACCGGATTTCTTGACGGCGGAAAAACAAACTTCCTGAAATATACGATGCAGGAAGATTATTTCAACGACGGCTCGAAAACCCTCCTCATCCTGTGCGAAGAGGGCGAAGAGGAGTATGAGCCGGCGATGCTGAAGAAGTGCCATACCAAGATGGAGCTTCTCGACTCCGAGGAGGACATCAATGAAAGGACGATTCAGCGCCTCGCGCTGAAACACCGTCCGGAGCGTGTCATCATCGAGTACAACGGCATGTGGTCCGTGAAGAAAATCCTGGACCTGAAACTGCCCAAATACTGGATGATTTACCAGATCATCACGGTTCTCGACGGCGCGAATTTCGGTCTTTACCTGAATAACATCAAAATGACCGCGATGGAGATGCTGACAAATACCGATCTCGTGATCTTCAACCGCTGCAATGAGAAGAGCGATCTTGTGCTGTACCAGCGGACGCTTCGCTCCGTGAACCAGAAATGCGACCTTGTTTTCGAGGATAAAAACGGCGACCCCGTGGAATGCCCGGAACCGGACCTTCCATACGACATCAAAGGAACGGACATCATCATCAGCGACGAGAATTACGGGACCTTCTATATTGATCTTCCGGAGCATCCGGAGCGTTACGAAGGGAAAAAAATCCACATGTGCTGTCAGGTCATGCAGTCCAGGGACGTACCGGATCCTAAGGTTCTTGTGGCGGGCCGCCGGGCGATGACCTGCTGCGAAGCGGACATTCGCTTCCTGCCGTACCTGTTCATTTACGACAAGGCAAGAAGCATCGAAAACCGCGCATTTATCAATGTCGTCGCTACGCTTCGCTGGGAATTCCACGATGCTTATCAGGACAAAGGTCCGGTCTTCTATGTAGATGAACTGAAACTTGCAAACCGTCCCGCGGACGAACTGATCTATTTCTGATCAGCGAATCAGTAAAGGAACACTTTTTATGGGAAATTATCTCTGGCTCTATATCACGATCGGTGTGATCGTTCTGATCATCCTGGTCTACAGCATCGCGACATCGAAACGCAGGAAAAAAGCACGGCTCCTGTCGCGGATCCGCGCCGCGTACGGTGTCCTTCCGGAGCGTGAATACGCGGACGACGAGCTCAGGAAGATCCGAAGCTTTTACGAACTGACAAAAGGCGACGGCTATCATGTCGATGATATCACATGGAACGACCTCGATATGGATTCCGTGTTCATTGCGATGAATCATACCTTCAGTTCGCCCGGAGAGGAAGTGCTGTATGATCTTCTCAGGGAACCGTCTTTTGATGAAGAGGTGCTTCGGGAGAGGGAACGGGTGACGCAGTATTTTATCGAAAACGAAGCGGCAAGGGAAGCTTTCCAGATCCGCTTTGCCTCGATCGGCCGCACCAGAAAATTTTCCCTGGCGGAATTCGTCGGACAGTTCAAATCCCTCGAACTGAAAGACGATCTGCATTATCTTCTCCGGACGATTCTTCTTGTCATCGCTATCGCTTCGATTTTCGTCAATGTCATCATCGGCAGCCTGGTGCTTCTCGGGGTGATGGTTTTCAACATTTACAAGTATTACAAAGAAAAAACGGATGTAGAGCCGTACTATATCTCCCTGTCCGCGATCGCGTCCCTGATTGACTGCGCCGACCAGATCGGGAGCCAGAACCTGAAGGAACTGGATCCGGTGAAAGACTATATCATGGACCTCAGGGAAAACTGCAAACCCCTGAAAGGCCTGAAACGCGACATGAAATGGCTGGGATCCGGAACGATCGCAGGCGCTGGCGGCGACCTGATGCAGATCATCCTGGATTATCTTCGGATGATCACGCACCTCGATTTCCTGAAATTCAACCGAATGGTCCGGAAAGTCGTCAACTATGAAGACAATATTCTCGGGCTATACTGGACGATGGGCCTTCTTGAGTCCATGATCGCGATCGGCTCCTACAGGCAGACAATTCCCTTCTCCTGCACCGCCGAGTTCTGCGGCAATGAGAAGAGACTGGAGATCAAGGATGAGTACCATCCGCTGATCAAGGAGCCGGTTGCGAACAGTTTTTCGGAAGAGCGTTCGCTTCTCCTCACCGGTTCGAATGCTTCCGGAAAATCCACTTTCCTCCGCACGACGGCGCTTGCGGTGCTGCTGGCTCAGACTGTAAACACCGTTCATGCGCACAGCTACAAAGGCGGATTTTTCCGGGTTTACAGCTCCATGGCGCTGCGGGACGATATCGAATCGGCGCAGAGCTACTTCATTGTGGAGATCACTTCGCTGAAGCGGATTATGGATGCGGCGGCGGATCAGGGCGCGCCGGTTCTCGCCTTTGTCGACGAAGTGCTCCGCGGAACCAATACGGTAGAGAGAATCGCGGCTTCTTCGGAAATTCTCCGGGATCTTACACATAAAAATGCGATGCTTGTGACCGCAACCCACGACATCGAACTCACGGAGCTTCTTTCGGACTGTTACTCCAATTATCACTTTGAAGAGGAGATTGTCGATGAAGAAATCCGCTTCAACTACATCCTGAAGAAGGGCAAGGCAACCACACGAAACGCGATCAAGCTGCTTTCGGTGATGGGCTACGGCCAGAATGTCGTCTCGGCTGCGGAAGATACGGCTGAGCGCTTCCTGAAGGAGGGCGTATGGACGCACTCCCGGAAGTGACTCTGTATACCGACGGCGCCTGTTCCGGAAATCCCGGGCCAGGCGGATACGGAGTGATTCTAAGATACGTCAGCCCCTCGGGGAAGGAGTACGAGCGGGAATACGCGGAAGGCTTTCCGGAAACGACCAACAACCGGATGGAGCTTCTCGCGGTCTGTATCGGCCTTGAAGCGCTTACAAAAGCCTGTACGGTGACTGTGTATTCGGATTCGCGTTATGTCTGCGATGCGGTCAACGAGGGCTGGATTTACGGCTGGATGAAGACGGATTTTCGACGCGGAAAATCCGGAGAAGTCAAAAACATCGATCTCTGGGAGCGTCTGATCGCGGATATGAAGCCGCATAAGGTAGCGTTTCACTGGGTGAAAGGCCACGCCGGGCACAAGTATAATGAGCGCTGTGACAGGCTCGCGGTGGGGGCGTATAAGAGACATATGAAAGAGGAGACCGC
>CACYBV010000382.1 GCA_902772745.1 uncultured Eubacteriales bacterium | reverse complement strand
GCGAGGATCATTCATACCTGGACAGGTACCAGGATTTTTTCAGCGGGCAGAAGCCTTTTTCTGCCGCGGATTTCGAAGAAATGATCCTTTCCATTCAGGAGAAAGGGCTGCATGGAGGACGGAAAAGCCCCGGGGGAAAAACGCCGGGAGAATTCTTTAAAGGGGAGGAAATTCCTGATGCAGGCTTTACGGCCCTTACGAATCCTTCAGCTGAGTATGATCCGATAAAAACGGCAATGAAGCCCTGCCCTTCCTGCCGCAGTCTGATCGGACGTGACGCGGATTTCTGCCGCTTCTGCGGAAGCGGGCAGAAGACTGTGCAGCGTATTCGGGATGCCGACGGAACGATCGACCTTCATTCGCTGGACCGGTCGATCCGCGAGATGGTTCTCGCATGTCCGGACGGCATACCGCCCGTATTTCGGACGGCCGCAGTGACACGCCTTCGGACCGGTGAAACCAGGACGGTCCGTGGCGAACGGCTGCTCATCGGAACGGCGCCGGGGGACTGCGGATGGAAGATCACATCAAGTCCCGCGATCAGCCGGATTCATGCGGAGATCACTTTTCGCGGCGGCAGATATTATCTTATCGACCGGGGCTCCGAAAACCGCGGTTCAATGAACGGGAGTTTTTACCTGGGCCAGCGCCTGGTTCCCGGGGTGCTGCAGGAACTCGGCACCGGATGCTGCTTCCGGCTTGCGGATGAGGATTTTTACTTTCTCATAAAGTGACGGAGACGCCGCACGGTTTTCTTCTGTTTATGCGCATTTTTCCCTTGCCTGTTCAGTAAAGAAATGCTATGATGATTTCAGAGCATAGGGCGCTTCCCAGGACCGTGATTGGGGAACGCAGGTAAGGAGAATCGGATATGAGTGATTTTTCAAATCTGATCCGGATAACCGAGTACCAGGTACTTGGAAAACTCCCGGATCCTTTTGTGATGGAGAACGGAAAGCGTGTAAAAAATCCGTCGGACTGGGAAAAACAGCGGAAGACTCTCTTCCGGACGGCGGTGGAACTTCAGTACGGAACGCAGCCGCCTGCGCCGGAAGTGCTGGAAGTGGAACCCTGCTATATCACGGAAAAACAGCACAGCTACCGGATCATCGCCGGAACCAGAGAGAAACAGCTGAGCTTTTACATGAAGCTGTTCACGCCGGGAAAGACAGGACCTTTCCCGACAGCGGTGGACGGGGACCTGTGCTTCATGTATATGTTCGACAATCCCTGGCATAACGCTTTTACGGATAATGGTTTTGCGCTTGCCATGTTTGACCGGACGGAGCTCGCGCATGACATTTACGGCGAGGACCGCTCGAAAAGCCCGCTGTATGAGATTTATCCGGAGTACAGTTTCGGTGCTCTCGGAGCCTGGGCCTGGGGCTACAGGACAGTGACGGATGCACTGCTGAAACTGAAGCTTCTGGACCTTGACTGCCTCGCCTATATGGGACATTCGAGAGGCGGCAAGACCGCAATGCTGGCCGGGGTGCTTGACGAGCGGGCAGCGATTGTCGCGCCGAATGAAACCAATGCCGGATCCTGCGGCTGCTATCGGATCCATATGCGTGCGATTCAAGAGAACGGACTCGAGGCCCGTTCGGAAACGCTTAAGGACCTGTGTACGGCTTTCCCGTTCTGGCTCGGCCCGGAGATGGCGAAGTATGCGGACCGGGAGCAGGATCTGCCTTTTGACTGCCATTTCCTGAAAGCGCTTGTAGCGCCGCGGACACTTCTCATCGGGGAAGCAGCCTCTGATATCTGGACCAATCCGATCGGCTCATGGCAGACGACGATGGCAGCGAAGGAAGTTTACCGCTTTCTCGGCGCGGAGGACAGACTCTACTGGTATTTCCGCAGGGGTTACCATTTCCATGCGCTTGAGGATGTGATGCATCTGGTGGAACTGATGCGCAGAAGAATCAGGGGTATCAAAACCCCTTTAAACAATCGGTTTTTTGAGACGCCGTTCCCGGAACAGGAACTGATTTTCGACTGGAAAGCGCCTGGGAAATAAAAGTATACTT
>CACYBV010000381.1 GCA_902772745.1 uncultured Eubacteriales bacterium | reverse complement strand
TTTCCCCTTTCCCTGAGGTTCATAGATAACACTCAGTTTTTCCTCCAAGCAGAGCCGGTCGGATACTTCCCGCATCTTCCTGTAATCAGCATTCGTGCGATGGAACTTCTTCCCATCCACAAAAGAAACAGTGTTCAGAATAAAATGGTTATGCAGATGCGATTGCTTATCCAGATGTGTTGCGACAATCACCTGATATTTGTCTCCCCAAAGTTCATTTGCCAGCTTGATTCCGATCTGGTGCGCCTGCTCCGGCGTCACTTCTCCTTCTGCAAAGGACTGATAGCCGTGGTATGCGATTGTACCGTCGGTCTTTCCGAAGGCTTTCTTCACCGCCGTCATTTCCTGCCGGGCGTGCTCCGGGCTGCAGTTGATGCCGGTAACGAGCTTCCGCTGGTTAGTCGCTTCCTCCCGGCTGGCATATGCGATCAGCTGGTCAAGAGAACCGGTCGGATCACGTGCTGTCGGCAGGATTTCTTTTGTTGTCTTTTTCTCGTTTTCGGCGTACCGGATCACGTCTCCGATCTCTCCTTTGATTCGCCATATAGATGTAGTTGCCATAATTATTTCACCTCCTGAATGCGTGAAAAAAGCGCCGCATTACTACGACGCCAAAACATGTGTCCAGTGCTTCTCATATTTGAAGAGGCCTTCCTATTTCTTCTCTATGTAAATATTCCGAACGCCTTTTTATTTTTCCCTGATAAATTTCACTCCGTTATCATTGATTTCAACAGTGCTGGTGATATCATAATCCGAACCAAGACAACGATCCACCTTCCATTTTCCACTGTCATCTTCCATGACCAGCCATACAGAATCCCAGTAAACCGCCGGTTGCTCAGACTCGTTCGCAGTTTCATTCTCATAGTATGTCGCGACAACGAAAGCGAATTTCCGCTGAAGGTTTTCTCCCTGAATCTGATTAAGAAAATAATCGTACCAGTCATCTGTTCCTTCCTGGTCCGTCAGATGCGCTGTGTCCAGATTGCATCCTGTTTATAGAAAAATCGGAGGCTGCCAAAGCAGCCCCACACTCAGCGAAAATTAAAAATTACCGGTGCGTGATATCCGCCGTCACTGTTGCCTGCCCGGCTGGTATGACCATGTATCGACCACTGATTGGCTTCGCGGATGGTACTTCGAAGTTCTGGGTGCTTAACATACATCTGCTGAAGCGTCTTCTGGATCACATAGGCAATTGGGGTCGGACATCCTTCTTGTTCGCCTTTCTCCCTGAAAAGCAGGATCATGGCTTCCACCGCTTCAGGCACAGCCAGACTCTCTAATGTATAGACGGAACCTGTCCTGTATGCCTTCATAATTTTCTCACCGCCCGGCACCGATCCCACTCTCTCAAAAAACGCCGCGCGTTCACGAGCAAATGCAGCTTCTTTCCCCGCCGACGGATGGACATGCTGAAGCGCCTCTTCGTCCAGAATTTCTAGGTTCCACATCCGGTCCATAGCATATACGGCCGAGTTCTCACTGCCAAGAAGCCTGAGCAGCCTGTTCTGGTCTCCGATGCGCCAGATCGCAACCTGACTCACCCCGTAATCGCCGATGGCAAGCCGTACCAGGACATCCTGGTCATGAATCCGCTTTGTCAGCGCCGCCGCATAACCGGTTTCAAAATTTCCGCGGTGTATTTGCATGATAATCTGTTCCAGCTCCGCATCATCGGGGTTTATGGCTTCTAATGCGCGGGTTCTTTCGTCAGAAGAGGTCTCCTCATCCGTAAGTTCCAGCAAAAGCCGCGTCCGTTCATTCGTGATATGGGTGATCGCCGCATGGCGCACCCAGGAGTATTCGGACTCTCGTGCGAGGTGTAACAGTATGTTCTGGTCGTCCGTATTATTTGCCGCCCATTCGAGTACCTCGGGACTTCTGTCGTTAACAGCCAGCTGAATCTGCCGGTTCGGGTCGCGAAGCTGTTCGATCGCAGCAAGACGCACCAAGGCTCTCTCGTCCCTGATGGCAATATCATCCAGAGCTGTCTGATCAGAAATCTTCCCGACAGCCGCACGCCGGACAGACCACCATGAATGTTCTCGCGCCACGCGCACAAGAAGCGCCTGGTCTGTGAGTGACGCTGCTGCTGCCGCCTGTATATCCAGGTTCGGATCCCCTCCCATTGCGATGGTAAAAACCGTTGGCTGGTCCGTAAGCTTTTCTATGGCGGCCTGCCGGACCTCAAAGCTTGCCGCTTCCCGTGCAATCTTCGTCAATTTCTTCTGATCGGTACAAGCGTACACATAGGATATCGCTTTGCCCCATTCGTTCGTTTTCCATATCGGTGTAAACAGTCCCATATCGAACTCCCGAAAGACGATCCGGATGGCACTGAACATCTGGATTCTTTGCATGAATAATCTTTGCCATCCTTTTCTTCTCCTTGTATTATTTTCTCACTTGATAGCCGACAGATGGCCTCCTGTCACAGTTTCGTCTGACAATCACAAACTATATTGATCAGTTTTTCCGAATCCTTTGACCAGTCCTTCCTTTTTGATTTCGGGCATAAAGTCCGGCACATACCAGTACTCGCCCGCTTTCAGAAGTGTAGTCTCCGCATGAAGCACATTGGCCGACATCTTATAGGAAAAAGTGTCATTGTTTTTGTTTTGCAGTGAGCGCATCCATTTGCGTGAAACCACCAGATCTGCCGAAATGACTGCTTTATGCTCGTCAATAAGCCGGGTGGAAAGATTTTCAATCGTCATGGCGTCGTCTTCGCCTTTAGCGCCCTGAACAGAATCTTTGTATACGCTGAAGCATGCCGCGGCGAGTTCGGTGTTGCTCGCGGAAATCATACTGCGAAGGTCGTTCACCCAGGACTGTATCTTCAGTGTATCCGCGGTCTGCCGGACTGCCTCAGGTAAGGAACGCGTGATTTTGGACACCGCAATTTCGACAGCTTCGTATTTTTCGGAGAATGTCTTGTTTTCAAATACAGCCTGCCAGAACAGGGTAAACGCTTTTTCCGGATCCTTTGCACGGGTTTTGGTAAAAACCCGCTTAAAGAACAGCAAGATGCCTACGATTAACATAACCGGCGAAGCTATCAGGAAAAGAAGCCCCATAAAGGACATTCGTCCCTTCACAGAACCGCCGGCAGTTTTGATGCACAACAGGCCGAAAAGGAGCAGCGCAACTGCAATGCCAAGGCAGATAAACAGATCCCGGAGGCCTGCTTTCAGCTCTGCGCCGCTCACATGTGAAGCTTTCACCTGAACGTTATCGAGTTCATCCATTTTGTCAATGGTTTCCGGTTTCTCGATCAGGCGGCAATCCTGATGAAACCAGGTATAAAGCGGAACAGTTTCCCTGTCGGCTCCGCAGTTTTCACATTTGTGGTCTTTGGTAATGCCTGCGATCTTAGTGCAGTTTTTGCATGCGCCAACGTCGTAATTCATAGTCTGCTCTCCTTTTTCTGTCTGGGTTTATTCACTTTGTCCTCCTGCCGGCAATAGCTGACGGCACATGGTACGGCTCAGTCCAGCTTCACCGTAACAGTCACTTCCCGGTTCCGGCTGTTGCCGCCGCAGTTTGAATCATAATAATCATCATGCTTCTTAAAACTGCGCCCTTTCTGGGACGCAAGCATCGAATGGCTCTCAGGAACACTCTGGTAAAGCCATTTTAGAGACTGGATGGCGTAACTCGCAGGTCCATCTTCCTTTGATGTTTCGATCACGGATACCAGCTTCTCGACATAGGCTTTTCCTGCATATTTCCAGACAGCTTCTGCCGGTGTGATCCCGTCATATTTTGCGAGGAGATTCATGCCGAAGGTGTCGCCCGTACTCGGAGTTCTCTCAATCAGCCGGTCAATAGCGGCCTGTTTCATTTGTTGCTCCAGTTCTGTGCCGCCGATCAGCTCATGAAGAAGGGTATTGTCCTCGAGCTGCATTTTGGACGGGTTGTCCTGACACCAGGGCAGGAAAGCCGCCCCGTCGGTGATCTGCGAGCGGATTTTTTCCCGGATCGCCTGCCCATCATCGCCGAAGGGTTTATAGGCCTGATTGAGTTTCGTGTAGGCTGTCACAAAGCCCTGCTGGCTTTTGATCCTTCCGAGCGCACGCCGGAACTGCCCTCCGCTCATCCGGTACTTGAAGATCAGATCCATCATCTTAAGCGCTTCTTCCTCCGAAGCCTTTCCGACCGCAGTCTCGACATAACGCTGATCAGCCCATTCCTGAACATCCCTGTTTTCAGAGTTCCTGAGCTTCGGAATATCCTCGTTGCCGAGCCGTTTTGCGGCGTCCAGCGCAACATGGTTATAGATCATCGCGACCTCACGAAGCTTTTCGGGACTGTGAATGTTCTGGAGCGCATACTGCTCTGTTTCTTTCTGCCTGCCGGGATGCTTTTCGATGATGAATTTCAGCATAACATCTTCATCGTCCTTCAGTGTCCTCAGGATCTTCATGACCCACTCGCTCCAGTGTCCGCCTTTCTGCATCTCGTAACGCGGAATCTCCCGGTACAGGAGGCGTTCCAGGCGCTCCGGCTCCGTGATTTTCTGAAGCGCGTCCCATGCAGGTGTATTCCCGTTGATGCTCTTGAATTCGGCTGCGATCTTCTCCAGCTCCTCCTGTGTATAGAGATCACTGTCAATCGCCTTACTCTGCTGTTCCCAGCTCATCTCTTCCGGGAACTTTTTCGCGAAACGGCGGATGTCGAGATCCAGAAGACGGGTCTTGGCTGTCTGATTCCCGCTGTTCGCGAGTTCCAACAGAAGACGTTCCTGTGACAGGTCAAGTCTCCGAATCGCCTGGTTTTTAAGCCAGTTATCAGAAGATTCCCGGACCACCTGCACATACTGCTCCTGGGTTGCGGTGAATTTTGAAAGTGCCGCGGATGCGAAAGCGCTGTCATTCATCACAATCCAGAAGAGATGCTCATGATCCCAGATCTCAGCCAGAATCTTCTCTTTCAGGTCCTTCTGTTCCGCCGCCCTGAACGCCGCAAAAATGATTTCCGGTTCCGAATGCACATCCCGGATCCAGTCCTGCGCGCCATAGCAGTACGTTTTCTCCTGTTCTTTATATGCTTCAACAATATTTGCCGCGACCAGCTCTTTTCCTTTATCCGCGTCTTTCCGGGCCAATTCATGCGCCGCGTGACAGCGGACATGCGCGTACGGCGCGTTCTGTGCCAGTTCCAAAAGAGCTGTGAGCGCGCCCGGACCTTCAATAAAGCGGAGTGCGTGCACCGCTTCATAACGGATTCGAAGGCCCTCAGGATCCGGAAAATCTGCCTGCATTGCGATCTTCTGAAGTTTGCTCACGGATTTTGTTTTCAGTGCTTTTTTGGCTTTATCCGGGTCTTTTTTCCATCCGGGTGTGAATAGTCCCATATCAGTCCTCCTCTGTTTTCTCCGCAAGGCGGATGTAGTATTCCTTTCGATCGGTGCAGTCAAAATCACCGCTGTCGATGTTTTCCTTATCCCGTACCCAGGCTTTGCAGATGCCGCCGCAGAGGTAACGGACCTCACAGGAGCGGCACTTTTCATTGCTGTCTACATCATGACGGCAGTATTCGTACAGTTCACCGCGATTAAGAAGCGTTATCAGGCTTTCCTGCGAAAGGTTGCCCAGAATCTTGTCCGGCGCACACCAGGCGTAACACGGGTACGCGCTGCCGTCCGGTTTTACATAGAGGTTCTGCCCCAGACCGCAGCTGTGACGAGGCCGGAAGGCCTCATCAAATGCGGCTTCTTCCGCACACCGTCTCCACACGTCCCGTTCGACGCCTTCTGCCCGGCCCAGAGGCAATACGGGCCGAATACGCACCTTCTCAATACCCAGTCGTTCGGAAAGTTCGTATACGCTTTGCCCAGGGCGGCCTTCTGCCTGCAAACGGCTCAGCGTCGCGGAAAGGCTGAACTTTTCGGATGAATGAAGCCCTGCGGCAGCCTTGAGATTATCAACAGTCTCCCGGTACCGTCCGGTTCCCCGTCGCATATCATGTGTTTCCTCGTCGCCGTCCACGCTGACAACAATTTCGTCAAACAACCCGCAGATACGCTGAAGCCGTTCTGCCGGAACCGGGAAGGCGAAAGAGGTGCGCAAAACAAGTTTTGTTCCCTTCCTGTCCAGTGCGGATAAGCGTTCGCACAGCTCATCAAAACCTTCATATACGAGCGGCTCGCCGCCCGTAATCACGACACTGTGAAACTGTCTGTCGCAGGCGTCGCGGATGATCCGGTAAAACTGTTCCGGACTTAATTCGGCGCACTGCGCTTCACCGCCTTCCGCATAACAATGATCACAGCGCAGAGGACAGGAGAATGTCAGATGCAGATACAGTTTATTCAGTTCCCGCTCCGGAAAGCGGCTTCTTAAGCGTTCGCCGAAGCCTTCCTCGGTCCGTCCGCGCCGGAGCGCAGCACGCATGCTCTCCAGGCTTCTCCGAAGGTCGTACGGGTGCTTTCTGTCCCTGGCCATGGACAGAACAGGCGTATTTTTGTCA
>CACYBV010000380.1 GCA_902772745.1 uncultured Eubacteriales bacterium | reverse complement strand
TGGCCCTTGAACGCGCTCTCTATGTCGATAAATTCGATCTTCATGCCGTCTTTTTTCAGCTGTTCGATCCGTTCCTTTATCGCCTTGTTGAATTTAGTGACGCCGTTGTTTATCTCTTCGGCTTCTTTTTCATTAAAGAAGACAAGGCTGTCGCCGCCGCCGGGGGCAATGAGCCGAGGATAGCCGGTGATAATGATCGTCGCATTGGGCGCCGCTTCAGCGACTCTGCGGTAAGCAGCTTCCAATTTGTCGGTCATATCATCGATATCATCAAGCTGAGCCTGGATCATATCGTGAACCGTCCGGGCATCCGACGCAAAATTATAGCAGGCTTCCGCAATGATATCGGCAAAACCCACATCGTTTCCGCCGATGGACATCGTGACATAATCCACTTCCTCGCGGTCGAGGTCCGGATTATTATAGAACACTTCCAGCTGTCCGGGAAGATACTCCGTTTCCTCATAGTCAATGTCTTTTCGCTTTACATGCTTTTTATGTTTCGCATCTGCACCGGTATCTATATTGTCGGTAACAGCCCCCGAAGCAGCCACAAAGAAGAAGTTTGTATCGCGGTTCTGCTGCATGGTTCCGCTGCAGCCGGGAAGCCTCAGCATGCCCGCCCAGGAATTGTTGGAGCGGTGCGCAAGCCAGTTTTCATCTTCGACTTTATCGTAAATATTATAACTGTAGCCGTAGTCCTCCAGGCCTTCGCCGGAAGCGTAGGAATCTCCGAGGCCGACCAGGATACGCCCTTCGCGCGTCTCCGGATCATCCTCATCATACCGGCCCCCGCCGCCCCCAAACGCCTGTGTGCTGATCGAAAGAAGCGGCACAAGAAGGCACAGTGACAGAAGAAGTACAAGCAGTCCGGAACGTTTTCTCATAATTCATCCACCTCCCATGCCGTCAGTTCGTCGAGTGTCTCCGTGTCGATCTTCCGGATACGTTTCAGTATAAGCACATCTTTATCAAGATCCACCTCGTAAAACATATGCTCTGCACTGTCATAATGGACATAGTCTTCTGACTCAGAGATCATATGCGGCACGCTCCAGTAGTCCTGCCATGAAAGCGGTGACGCGTAGAAGATATCGCCCTCCAGTGTGATGCTGAAAACCACCCCGTCCGGTGTCTCATAGTATGTCTCATAGACCGGATGCCGCGCACTTCCGCCGGACTCAAGTTCCTGCCTTCCGATGAATTCCCCGTCCGCATTGTAGCAGTAAGTGATCGGGTTCTCGGTGAAGCCGCGGTCCTCGAATTCCTGCAGCGCTTCAGACTCGGACAGAAGGCTTCTTTTCTTCGCCGATTCCTTGTCGGTAACGCGGCCGATTTTTTCGAGCTCTTTCTCTGCATCATATGCTTCGGTTGTTTCATCGGCTGTTTTTCCCGCATTGGCTGTGTTTCCGTTTCCCTCTTTCGCCTGCCTGACCGTTTTGATCACGCCGACAAGGGTCAGAACGATTCCCGCCGTGAGGACGAGAAGCGCCAGAGAGAGCAGAAGCCACCTGAGCCAGCCGGTGTTTTTCTTCCGCGGTATACGCGGCGGGACAGATGCCGGCGGCGCGGATCCCGCCATCGGGGTCCAGCCGCAGTTTCCGCAGCGTCCGTCCGGCTGAAGCTGATGTCCGCATTTTACGCAAAATTGACTCATCGAGCCACCTCCTCAGTTTGTATATTTTTCAGAACTGATCTGTTTCTGTCCCACGTTTCCGGCGGGACAGACAGTCAGCAATATTCGGTCACATAAAAATGGATGGATTCAATCCTTACAGGCCGGACCGCCACCCGGATTTTCAGGATACGGGAGCCTCTGCGGCTTCCTTCATGAGGCTGTGCAGCAAAGCCGGCAGATAGAAACGGTCCATAAGGTCTGTGATGACTGCGGACATGACAAGGGTCTTCAGAATGCCCTCATGGTCAAAAAGCTGTTCCCTGGCAAGCCGCACATACACGTCAAGCGTCACTTCGTCGGGAAATTCGTCGCCGTAGTCCTGTGCCATGAAGGAATATTCCTTCGTAATATACTGCAGGATCTGGGCTTCCACTTTGGAGACATTCACCATCTGCGCCAGCCGCTGAATGCAGTACCGCTCATCAAATGCTTTTTTCACCGGGAAGCCGAAATCCGTAGGATAGCGCCGCAGAATGTCAAAGACAATGGCCCGATACTGTTCATTCTCCGACAGAAAACTCCTGACTGCCTGTTCCATCAGGCTCTGGACCCTGTCTTTTTCCGGAATGGTCAAGTTCAGTGCACTCATGTTTTCTGATTGCTCCTCTTCTCTTTCGCGGGATGCCGTGTACGGATTGCCCGGGCGCCTGGTCCGTTTTACGAAATATCCGCAAAAATCCCGCCTTTTTTCCACATCCATCATATCACGGATTATCTGATTCGTAAATGAATTTCTGCATGGTTTTGCCGCGCCTTAGTGCGGTTTCCGGGAAAAACCCCCAAAAAAAGCTCCGCTGCCATGAACCGTGCTCTTGAAAGAAGCTCCGGAGCGGAGTATAATATAAATATGAGCAGAAAATCACCCAACAAAAAAAGAACCGCCGCGATCCTCATACCGGCCGCGGCCCTCCTCCTTTTCACACTTCCCGGCTTCTATGCGGGGCTTACCGTGCGGCGCTACAGTCTGGAATCCGATAAAATTTCATCGCCGCTTCGCATCGCCCTTCTTTCGGATCTTCATTCCTGCCGCTACGGACGCGGTCAGAAAAACCTGATCCGGGCGATTCAGAAGGAAGCGCCGGATCTCATCCTCTTAGCCGGAGACATTTTCGACGACAAAAAAGATGATGCAAAGACGGAGGAACTGCTTTCAGGCATCTCTTCTCTGTATCCGTGCTTCTATGTGACCGGAAATCATGAATACTGGGCCACGGAAGACAAATATCAAAAAAAGATGGCCATCCTGGATCGATACGGCGTGCATGTCCTGCACGACCGCATGGAAACCGTCGAAATCAACGGCTCAGCCATTACGGTCGCCGGTCTCGACGACCCGGACCGCGCATTGAATTTTCATTATACGCGCGGCGGCTCGCTCTATGAAGGAGAGCTGCCCCAGGCTCTCGCCGCACTCGATCGGGAACGGAATCCCGCCTGCTTTTCGATCCTTCTTTCCCACCGTCCGGAACTCTTCCCGCTGTACCGTGAAACCGGCTTCGATCTCGTCGTCTCCGGCCACGCGCACGGCGGCCAGTGGCGCCTTCCCTTCCTGCAGAACGGCCTCTACTCTCCGCACGAAGGCCTCTTCCCGAAATACTCCGGCGGCCTTTTCTCCGAGTCCGGTACCACGATGATCGTAAGCCGCGGCCTTGCCCGCGAATCCACCCCGGTCCCGCGTTTCTACAATCCGCCGGAGCTGGTGATTATAGAGCTGAAGTAGGGATACGCTGTCCCGACTCGGACGCAGGGACGGATATGCTGTCCGGACCCGGACGCAGGGACGGGGGGATACATACTTCTTCCGGGCTG
>CACYBV010000379.1 GCA_902772745.1 uncultured Eubacteriales bacterium | reverse complement strand
GGAACAGGAAAACACCGCAGCTGCAACCATCTTGCCAGATGAATCCGTACCTGACCTGTCAATGGCTCCAGAAACAGACCAGTTTTTGTATGACGGGATAGAGACCGGCAGAGCATTTACCTTCCTGGACCGCATCTTCCGGTATGAAGGAGACGCTTCAGACGACGGAAAGGAATACAGTTTCTGGGACACGGTCAAAACAGCAAAAAGCGGGGACCGGTTCACATACCGCGGCGCGCTCTATGAAATCATGGAAAGGAGCGGCGACGGCGGGAAATGGGTGCAGTCTGGGTTCAGCTGGCAGGGCAGGCTCCCACAAGGCCTCCAGGCCGTCAACATTTCCGCACAGGCTAATGAATACGGCCTTGAAATCTATGGGGACTTCGTTTCCCAGCTGCAAAAAGCGCCTGATTTCACCTTCCTTCCAATGAAGCGGACTGCCATCTATCACGCACCCCTGTACCAGCTCCCGGAGGAAGACGGGATCCTGATCAACGAGGCAATCGGATCAGAACGGCCGCTCAGCCATCTGTCCGCATACAACTACCACTATCTGAACCGGGGATATACAAACGAATCCCTGTTTACGGAAGAAGAAAACGGCACCTTCCGCAGATTCGACGGGAAAGAATACCATGTCCCGTCAAATCTCTCTGACTCCATCGAAGAGGGAGACATCATCCGTTTTACATCTGACGGGCGCCTCGGAAACGGCGAGATGACCTACCTGATCCGGAAAAAGAGGGGGTCGGTCCTTTTCGGCAGTGCCATAGACAGTCCGTCCGGTACAATTTCCCAGAGCATTCAGGCCATCCATCCGCTTCCTGAGACAGTAGAGATCATCCACAGACAGAGTTGGCCGTCCGAGAGCGTCCTGAAACAGGTTTCGGAAGAACTGGCGAAAGTGGAGCGGAAAGTATACGCGCTTCAAAGCCGCGACCACACGCCGGAAGAAGAAGCAACGTATCAAATGCTGAACGCAAACGCCCAGAGCCTTAGAAAGATCTATGAGAGCATTACAAGCGCCAACGAAAACCGGATCCCGGCGCAGGAAGCACAGCAGAACACCGAAACCATCCACTCCGCGAAAAGTGAAACCCTGGCATCGCCGGGCCTTTCAGACAGCACGGCCAGGCCGACGGAAGAAGGGGTAACACAAACCGCATCGTCCATACCGCAGGGCACCCCGTCCGGGAACTACCATATTTCGTACGACACATTCCAGAACGCCCCCGCGCAGGTGCGGGCCAGAAGGAACATCGAAGCAATCCGAACGCTGAAACGGATTGAAAGTGAAACCCGGTATGCAACAAAGCAAGAGCAGGAAGTGATGTCCCGCTACGTCGGCTGGGGCGGACTGTCCATGTGCTTTGAAGAAAACGATGAGCTGAGAGACGAAACAGAACAGATCCGCCAGCTCCTGACAAAAGAGGAGTATGAAAAAGCGCGGGAGAGTACGCTGACCGCATTTTTCACGCCGCCGGAAGTCATCCGTGCCATTTACGGCACACTTTCCAGGATGGGATTCCGCGGCGGCAGCATTCTGGAGCCTTCCATGGGAACGGGGAACTTTTTCGGAATGCTGCCGGAAGAAATGGAGGAGAGCAGGCTGCAGGGTGTGGAGCTTGATCCCATATCAAGCCGGATCGCAAAGCTGCTTTATCCGGAAAACAGCAATATCATAACAGGCGCATTTGAAAACGCCACGCTTCCGGACAATTACTATGACATTGCGATCGGGAACGTCCCGTTCGGTTCCTTTTCCGTGGCGGACAAAAGGTATGACCGGCACCACTTCCCGATCCACGAATACTTCTTCGCAAAGGCACTGGACAAAGTCCGGCCCGGAGGGATCCTCGCGCTGATCAGCTCGCGGTACCTTCTCGACAAGAAGGACTCCTACACCAGGAGATACCTTGCGCAAAGGGCCGACCTTTTAGGCGCTGTCCGTCTGCCGGAAGAGACCTTCCAGCGCGCCTCCGGCACCAGCACGGTATGTGACATCGTATTTCTGAAAAAGCGTGACAGCTTTTCAGAAGACGAGCCGGAGTGGGTATTCTCATCAGCGCCGCAGGGCATGATGGAGGAGACAAGATACAACACCTATTTCCAGAATCATCCAGAAATGGTGATCGGGGACATGGAAGTGGAGCTGGGGCAGTGGGGATACCGCCCCACATGGAGGTTGGGAAGCAGAAGCCTTTCCGGCG
>CACYBV010000378.1 GCA_902772745.1 uncultured Eubacteriales bacterium | reverse complement strand
TTCGGGGAATCAGAGGTTCTGCGCCGACGGCAATCACAACGGCATCGTAATGCTCACGGTCCAGGATCTCTTTGGTGCAGGCCAGGTTCAGCAGGATCTTCGCGCCGCGCTGCTCACACTGTCTGGCGGTATGACGCATCCAGCGGAGATAGTCCTGCACGTCGATTTTGAAGGGCGGTGCGGCTGCGGCAATTACATTTCCGCCGAGTTCGCTGTTTTTTTCATAGAGTGTGACTTCATGGCCGCGGTCGAGAAGCGTCTGCAGGGCCTGGATGCCGCCCGGACCGCCGCCGACGACCGCAACGCGCTTTTTCACAGGAGCTTTCGGAATGACTCCGTCCCGGAGTTCTCCGGTCATTGCAGACATCGGATTGATCGCACAGTAGATCGGCTTCGGGATCATCAGGTGGTTCATGCAGGCGTTGCAGCGAAGACAGGGCCTGCGGTCTTCAGGCCGGTCTTCGGCATATTTTCGGGGCATGTCCGGATCTGCCATCAGCGGACGGCACATGGACACGAAATCCGCCCAGCCGTTTTTGATGATCTCTTCCGCATAGTCCAGACTCATAATGGAGCCGACCGTATTCACGAGAAGATCCGGATAACGCGCCTTGATGTCCCGCGCATAGTGGACGTTGAAACAGTGCTCCGTCAGGTAGTTCTGGCACCAGTAATTGAAGTACTTCATGTTGAAGTCGGAATGCAGTCCGGCGGAAACGTGCAGGATATCGATATGGTCCTTCAGGTACCCGATCAGCTCCAGCGTTTCATCGAAATGCATGCCTTCCGGTGCGATCTCGTCGGCCGAAATCCGGAATTCAATCACAAAATTCTCCCCGCAGTGTCTGCGGATCGAATCACAGACCTCAATCGCAAATCTGGCGCGGTTTTCGGTGCTTCCGCCGTATTCATCGGTCCGCCTGTTGTAGAGCGGGCTCATGAACTGGCTGATCAGGTTTCCGTGTCCGCCGTGTACGAGGACGATATCCATCCCGGCGCGCTTCATACGGCCTGCGGCTGCGCCGAATTTCTCAACGGTTTCGCGGATTTTATCATGATCCATTTCGATACAGGGCATCGGTTCGCGGTGATTCAGCTGGGCAGCCCGGCGCTCGTTGTCGGAAATCCGGGGAGATGCGGAGAAGGGCAGATGCCCTACAGCCTCATAGCGTGTATTTTCGCCGTTATGCACGATTTCGAAGGAAGCATGGCATCCGTACTGCCTGCCCATATCGGCATACCAGGACATCGGGAGAATTCCGCGGTCCTGGTTCATATTCAGCTGGAAGGCTTCATCCTTGCTTTCCGTAATATCAATGGAACAGTTTCCGGCGTAGAGTGTGCAGACACCGCCCCGGGCAAACATCCGGAACCAGTCCACAAAATCATGGGTCACAAGCCCGTCTTCGCTTGCAAGATTCGGGGAGGGCGGGGCCAGCGTGACGCGGTTCTTGAAATCGATTCCGCGGATGCGGATCGGCTGGAATACGTGAGAATATTTCGAACCCATCGTAAATTCTCCTTTTCATTGTAGATGGAAGGGGTTAGCGGCCATTATCAGGCCTGGAAACATTTTAACAGCTTTTCACAGCATAGGCAAGTGAGAAATATCGTTCATCGTACATCAACGGGCGATATGACATTCTTGGAAAAAGTTCGACAGGAGAGGAGAGATCAATGAAACACAGCTACAGGGAAATGCCGGAATCCATGAGGGGTACTTTCGGGGATTTTTCGAGGTCCTTCGGTTTTTGCTGGAAAGAATTTGTCATGAGCGTTCCGTCGCCGATGTTTCTGGTGACAACATATAAGCCGAACGGACAGCCGAACGCCTGCATGCAGTCCTGGGCTACATTTACAAGCGCAAATTACGGACAGGGATTTTATGCGATTCTTGCAAGCGTAAACAAAAGCGGCCATCTGTACGGGAGCCTGAAAGAAAACCCATCGGCTGTCATTAATTTCATGTCGGCAGATTTTCATTCAGCCTGCATGGCAACCATTCAGAATAACCAGTATGAGGCCGACGAAATTACCGCATCAGGGCTCACAGCCGACCCGGCAGAGTGGGTTAATGCGCCAATGGTCCGGGAATGCTTTATGAATCTCGAATGTGAATATCTCTGGGAGAAAGAAATTGTCTCCGGTGATGACCATGTGATGATTTGCATGGAAGTGATCGGTGTGCATATGGATGACGACTATCTTGCGGATAAAACCGGGGATCGGGGGATTTTATATAATATTCATTATCCCGTGAATCCCGAAAATGTCCGGAAAACCGCTCATGATTACGCGGGTGTGCTGATGAAGAAAATAGACGTTGGGGAGTACTGAAACTGTCCCGGTTCGTTTCTGCCTTTACAGGAAATAAAGATAAAGCAGCTGAATTTTGGATATTGCTGCAAATGATGAACCGTCTGCCGCGGGAATGAAAAACAGGTTTTCTGAATGCAACCATCTCATAAAAATATTGGCCTGTATGAGTGAAAGAGTAAGACGGAAGAAACGATATTGACAATATCATTCTATGAATTCCTGAGGAGGCGGCAAATGGAAAAAGAAAAATGGAAAAATCTTGAAATCAGTTCGTTAACAAAAGAAGAAGCAAGATCAACAGGTATTGCGTTTTTGTCGGATTCCATAGATGAATGCAGACAAACGGCTATAGTGTATAGTGTTGTTGCTGGGATTGCCATCTTATTAACTATATTTTCAGCACACGCAGCTAATCGGATATTTGAATACGGAATAATGGGTTTATGTGCATATGCCATAAATATAACAGTAAGAAAATTATTTCAAATAGCTGCTGAGAAAAAAGTGCTGAATAAAATGCTGGATAACCGATTCGAAGGTGATTATATTGAATTTGCGAAAGACACTAAAGCTTACGCAAATAAATTTTTCAAATAATCAAGTCTACAGAATAACTTATTACAAAAACACCGCGTAAATGCTTATAATCTGCGACATTGTGCCTTTTTCGGTTAATTCGGTACAGGGGGAGGAAAGCTTGGCAAAGTTAACGTTTTCCGTATCCATTTATTCGCAAAACTCAAGTTTAACGAAAACATTCGGCCGGATGCGTGAGAAGTAATTGGCGGTAGGTGTTTTTGGCCTCATGTGTTTCGTTAAACTTGAAATTTCTCTGAATTATTCCAAGGTGGATGAATTGGGAAAACATTCGGCCGGATGCAAGGGAAATACGCAGATGCTACAATCGTTTTTCGAGCTCTTTAAGCTTATTTCCGTCCCATAACAGAATGTTGAACGCTTCTGCAAGTTTTGCGGCGCCGGTTGTAAACCCTGCATTTGTCAGTACAACACCGACCATGCAGTGATAAAAATCCCTTCCTGCGTAGATCGCCTGGACGGCTTTTGTACCGACGGGATGATTGTATCGTTTGCACTGGAACGCATAGGTAAGACCGTCTTTTTCCGCAAAGATATCCACACCGAAATCCGCGGTTGCCGGCGTCATTTCTATTTCCGTAAATCCGTTTGCTCCAAGAAGGTCTGCGCAGTATTCCTCAAATTCAGTTCCCTCCATGTCTTCATAGGGATCAGAAGGCTCCTGATTTCTGCTGCGTTTTCGCGTGATTACGAGGATCAGTACCGCGAGAAACAGCAGAAAAACGATTACAGCAATCAGGATCAGTAAGGGATAATGCTGACTTATATATTCGTTAAACCTGGACATATTTCGCCTTTTCAATCATCTTTTATCAGATCTCCTTTTCCCGAAAATTTCGCAGATCAGGACTTTGGTTCCGTCTTCTTTGACCTGAATATTTTCCCAGTGAAAACGATTCTCTGTGATATCAGAGAAAATCCAGAATGCATTTTCTTCGTCAAGTACCTGACCGACAAGCCGGTTCCCTTCCTTCCTGAAGGTGAGTCTTTTCATGCAGGTTTCACAGGTATATACGACATCATAACAGCCTGCTGCCCTGTTGAACATGCGCAGAGACGTTCCGTATTCACCGTCAGGCTGCGGATCGGTTTCTTTTGTTTTTCTCGAAGGAAATATGAAAATGTCCTGTATGCCGGTTCCTTCCAGGATTCTTCTGAAAATCCATTCGCCGACAACATGGCGCTTCCAGCCTTCTTCGGGTTCGTCATAGTAGTCACAGTCCCAGTCTCCTAAAAGCGGCGCAAACCAGTCAAAGGATTCCGGGATTTTGCTTTTTTCTGTTATCAGTGCTTCAGAGAATGTATTCATGATCTGCCCTCGCTGTATAGAGATTTTTCTGAAAAATATCATATCATACTCTTTCGTTTTTGCAAGAAGTATGTTATAATTCGTGTGTTTAACGAACAGTTTGGAAACGTTTCCGACTCGGAATCAAAGGATAGATATGAAGGACCAGACGCTTTTAAAACATCTCAGAAAATGCATCCAGGAATATGACCTGATCCGGGAAGGCGACCGGATTGCCGTCGGGATTTCCGGCGGAAAGGATTCGATGATCCTGATTACGGGTCTTTGGATGCTAAAGAGATTCTATCCGAAGCATTTTGATCTTGTCGGAATCATTATTGACCCGGGCTTTTCGATGGACTACTCTCCCATCGAAACATATTTTGAGAAGCTCGGCATTCCGCTTTTAATCGAGCGCACGGAAATCGCGAAGATTGTTTTTGACGCCCGGAAGGAGCCGCATCCCTGCGCACTCTGTTCGAACATGCGCCGCGCGGCACTCACAGCGGCCGCAGAACGCGAAAATTGCGGTGTTTTAGCCCTCGGACACCATAAGGACGATTATCTGTCCACTTTGTTCCTGTCGCTTGTTTATGAGGGCAAATTCTACACCTATGCGCCGCTTACGGAATATGAGGACAGGAAGATCCGGATCATCCGGCCGCTTTTGTATGTTCCTGAAGCTGCGATTGAGAACTATGTCCTCGGGAAAAGCGTCCCGACGGTAAAAAACGTATGCCCTGCAGACGGCCAGACGAAGCGGCAGGAAATGCAGGACCTTATTGAGGAATTGCAGAAGCGTTATCCGAAACTGAAAGACCGTCTTTTGCGGGCAGTGCAGACATCCGATATTCCGGACTGGGTCCGGTGCAGTCCGCCTGGGATCAGGGATTCATGACCGCCCGGATAAATAAGGATCTCATATCCGCGATAAATTGAAAGGAAAAACCATACATGCCTGAACAGAGCTACCACAAACAGGAAGACCTGAAAAACACCAAAAAACTCCGCGAACTCATCGCGGATCTTCCGCCCTATGTGCGTGATTTCTTCCGGGGCATCGAGCCGCAGACCTCATCCCGCACGCGGATCGCATACGCCTACGACCTGCGGGTGTTCTTCAATTATCTGCATGGAAACAACAGTGAATTCGGGAAAAAGGAGCTGAAGGAAATTTCACTGTCCGATCTCGAGGCTCTGCAGCCGGTGGATATCGAGGAATATCTGGATTATGTGAAGGTTTATTCCAGCAAAAACGGTCTCGAGAACTCCAACGGGCAGACCGCGATCAAAAGGAAGCTCGCTTCTCTCCGCTCCTTTTACAAGTATTTTTATATGCGCGAGTCCATCACCTATAATCCGGCGGAGCTTGTAGCGATGCCGAAGCTCCATGAGAAGAACATTATCCGCCTCGACGCGGATGAAGTCGCCGAACTTCTCGACCATGTGGAATCCGGCCAGAGCCTCACGAAAAAACAGCAGGATTTCCATGAAAAGACCAAGGTCCGGGACCTCGCGATCATGACGCTTCTCCTGGGGACGGGCATCCGGGTTTCGGAATGCGTGGGCTTAAACCTTTCGGATGTGGACTTCCGGAATTCAGGCATCTCGATTTACCGGAAAGGCGGCAAGGAATCCATCGTTTATTTCGGCGATGAAGTGGAGGAAGCACTTCGGGACTATCTTGCGGAACGAAAAAAGATTGTTCCTGCGGAAGGCCATGAAAATGCATTTTTTCTTTCCTCTCAGAAGAAACGGATTAATGTCCGAAGCGTCGAAAACCTTGTAAAAAAATATACACGGACCGTTACGACGAGCAAGAATATCACACCGCATAAGCTCCGCTCCACCTATGGCACTTCACTGTACCGGGAAACCGGGGATATTTACCTGGTTGCTGACGTGCTCGGGCACTCCGACGTCAATACTACAAGAAAGCATTATGCTGCCCTTGAGGACGAGAAACGGAGAAGCGCCCGGGATAAGGTGCATCTGAGAAAGGATTAAAGAACGGACGATGAATACATATCTTGCACTCACGCTGTTTTCATTGATTATTATCGTATACTGGATTATTTCGGAACTCTTTACGGTGTTTTTCCGCTTCACGGGACTGCCGGATGAGAAAGCGCGCTTCCAGGTGGTTTCACTTCTGACAGGATGCGGCTTTACTACGAAAGAAAGCGAACTGTTTCTGACTTCGCGCGCCAGAAGACGCCTCGCCCGAATCACGATGCTGTTTGGCTATGTATTCAATATTACCATCGTTTCCGCATTTATCAACGTGTTTCTCTCACTTAAAACCTCGGAGATCCTGCCGAATATCCTCAGTATTTCCATACCGCTCGCAGTCGGGATCCTGGTTATTGTCTGCTCGCGGATTCCGGCGGTGCGTTTATGGATAGGGAAAGCGATCGAACGGCTCGCCGGAAGACTGACCCATCATGACAGGGATAATATGGTGATCCTGATCGACCATATCGGAAATGATGTGATTGCCCAGGTGCTGCTCCGTAAAATTCCGGAACCGCTTCAGGGGCTGAGCCTTTCCGAGTCCGGAATCAAATCGGAATATAATGTGCTGGTCATGCTGGTAGACCACGGAAAAGCGATACCGGTTGATGCGGATACTGTTTTCAGGGAAGGGGACAAGCTGACGGTATTTGGAAGCTATCCTGCAATCTGCAAGGTGTTTGAGGCATCGGAAAGCTTTACCGAATCAGAGGATAATGAAAAAGATTCGTTCTGAATCCATAAAAAACCGCACCATATATCAATGCTCCCGAGAAAGCCTGACTGAGATTCGGGTTTTCCGGGAGCATTTTCACTTGTGATCTGATTATCGTACAGCCGCCTCTGACGGATGCTTAATCAGTCTGTACTCTTCTGCAGGTATTATAATCAGCCGAGAACAGGAACCGGATTCGGATTGATTTCGACCTTCTTTTCGTTCTGGAGATTCATGCCAACCGCTTCTTTCACTTCACCTTTCTTCGAAGCCGCAAACTGCATCATGGACGCAGCGCCCTCATTGATCAGATTTTTGGATTCGGAATCCTGCTGAAGTTTCCTGTCGATTTCTTCCGCGTCCATTTCATTGATGTTCATTTTATCAATCTGGGACTGAGTAAAGTCATCCAGCCACTTCTGCCCCTCCGGATTGCTCATAAGAACAGCGATTTCCGGCTCAGGAAGCTTTTCGATCAACAGAGCCATTTCCACTTTCGACATGGGATTTCCATAATAGATTTTACCGTCTTTAAGCCCGGGGCATTCCCGCCACGGAAGCTGAATGTTTGCTCCTGTCTGTGGATTCTTTTTTGTCGGAACAAGTGTCATATTATTGAAATCTGTCAGCTTATCATAAAGCCTTTTAAAATCAGACCCCTCCTTCTCTCTGTTCATTTTGTGCGCGTTTTTGTATATCGCCTCGAAGGTGTTGGCTTTGGATATTTTTTTCGCGAAGTCTTTCTTCTGCTGCTCTGTCAGGGGCTTTCCATAAGCGGCAGCCGTTTTGAGTTCTTTCATTGCGTTGTCTTTTTCGCGCGCGAGTTGATCATATTCCACCAGACCCTTGACGGACTTGAGCTTTTCGGGGACCATGCCTTTTTCTTCCGCAATTTTCCGAAGCTCCGGATCCTTTTCCATAAGTTTGATCAACCGTCCGGCTTTGCGGGCCATCAGTCGGTCCTGATACGACACTTCGGCTTTGCTTTTGGTAAAGTTTGCCGCATTGTTGATTCCTGAGGCGATGATGGATCCAATACCTTCTTTTAGTTTCCTGCGCTTTTCGGGGCTTTTCTCTGACGCGGCTTTCCGATAGTTTCCCAAAGCAGCCTGGGCTTCTTCACGCGCCGGCTGGATAACATCCTTAAAAAAGCTGCCGATGTTTTCACGAGGCCCATCTTTGTCATTGACAATGTCCGCTGTCACCATTGTATTGATACTGTCAGCGCGCCGGGACTCCGGATCTTTGATTTCGTAGGCCTTCAGGTCGTCCATCATCCAGTCTGCTTCATCCTTACTCTTATCCAAAGCCTTTTTGATATATTTGTACTGTGTTGCGGCAAACATGCCGAGCGCGACATAATCCTCTTCTTCCACAGAGATACCGGAATTTCCGACCGGGATTTTTTTAAAGTCAATTTCCACAGGCTTCAGCAAGTTGAATTCATCCTGTTTGTACCGGGACTTTCCCTTCAGGCTTTCGGGAAGATCTTCATAGGTGTATTCTTTCCGGCGAACAGGTTTTGTTCCATAGAGTTCCCTGATCAGCGGTTCACCGAAATCGACCAGATCGCTCGAATTTTTAGCAGTCTCGATTTTTTTAAAGCGTTCGTCTGTTTGGGTGATTTCCGATCCGAGACGTGTGTTTGAGTTTCGGCTTTCAGCCTGCTGCCGGATTGGGTCCAGGAGTGAAGCCCTGCGCTGCTGATACGACTGATACGCCTGTACACGCTGGTTATAGGCGTTTACTCTGCCTTTGAACATTCCGAATTTGCTGTTGAGCCACATTGTAAATCGATAGGGCCTTGTGGGGGCAGGATCCGGAACCGGCTTTTCGCGAAGCGGGATGTCCTCCGGATCAATCGGCTTGCTGTATCCGAAAACCGGGTGGCCGGGGACAGAGGTGTCAAGACGCAGCTGGACCGGGTTTGCAGTACCGGCCGGATAGGCAAAAACATTGCCCTTCTGGACTTCCTTCCAGAATGCAAGCGAGCCGAAGGGAATTCCGGCGGATTTCAGATCTTTTGCTTCGTCCTGAGCAGGATCGCTCTGACTTGGCTGCAGGATAAACAAGCGCGGAATGTTGTCGCTTTTCTCCGCATCCCCATGTCCTGTGATCCGAACTCCGATATCTTCGATAATTTTGACTTTGGGATCCTTAGCAGCGTTCAGGCTGTCCACAATCTCCTGGGTTACCGGAACCTGTCTGGTATCTGCCATGTAATTCTGTATTTCAGCGGGAATTCTGGAGCTGACAATACCGGTGCAATAATCTTCAGGCTTAATTGTATGTGCCATAATTTACTCCTTGAATCTGGCGGATATGCCTTTTTATATTTTTATGGGACAGTTATACCACCCGCTGTCCAACAAATGTCCAACTAATTATGTGTTTTTTGCAAAAAAAAACGGTCAGAATTTACTGACCGTCATAATTTTCTTCAGTTTATATCATGAAGCGTCTGCAGCAGCGGCGCGAGAAGGCTGACACTGAGTTCGGAGGGGTCTGAGGGATCGAGAACTGCGCAGCTTAAGCAGGATCCGAACAGTTCACCGAGAACCCTTGTGTATTTTCCGCATTCGCCGAGCCCTAAAACGGCAATCGGGAAATTCAGATCCTCCGAGAGATCATGCGTCGTCAGGAGCAGCCGGTAGGCATCACGTTTTCGCTGCGGAACCACCGTGAGCCTCGCGATATCCACGCCGAGTTTCTGCATGTAGCGGACCCGGTATTCCATCTCGCCGATGCTCAGGCTGAAACCGGCAGAATGGTTCGAGCCGATGATGAAAATGTTTTTTTCTTTGGCATAGGCGATCATTTCCGTCGCCATGTATTCGGAGACACAGCATTCGATGTCGACAAGATCGATCAGCCGGCTGTCGATGGCGGTTCTGAGGATCCGCATGTACTCGGTATCCTTAAACGGAATGGACCCGCCCTCTTCCTTTGTCCGGAATGTAAACAGGAAAGCCTTGCTTCCGATGTTCATCCGGATGGTCTTGAGCATACGGATCAGCGACAGATCATCCTGCCAGCCGGCAAAATAATCCGCGCGCCATTCGACAATTTCCGCCTGGGACAGAAAAGCTCTGTGTGCGCCGCTGATGATATCGGCTTCGTCAGTCCCCGAGACTGTGACACAGATTTTCGGTTTTCCTTCACCGATGACAAGATCTCTGATCGTAACCATGCTGATACTTTTAACAGTTTACTCCTTTTCGAGTTTCTTTTCCAGTTTTTCCCGGATCGCATCCAGGAAGGGATTCATTTTCAGCACCGTGATGTCCGGAAGTGTGGACATCAGTGCCAGATCTTTGGTCATTACGCCGGATTCCACCAGTTCCAGTACAGATTCTTCAAGTTTACGGCCGAAGTCCGAAAGTTCCGGGATCTGATCAAGCTCAC
>CACYBV010000377.1 GCA_902772745.1 uncultured Eubacteriales bacterium | reverse complement strand
GCAGTGGCGGAGGAGACCGCGGATCAATTCCTCACGGAACTGAAAAAAGAAATCGTCCGGCAGATCGGGGAGAAGCCGGAGGAGAACCCGGACTATCCGAAGCTGATCACCGGAGCGGTTTATGACAAGTGCGAGCGGCTTTCGAAGGAGTATTCCGATAAAATTGTATTCGGCGGAACAGGAAACCGGGAGACGCAGAAATTCTCCCCGACGCTGATTTATCCCGTAGAAAAAGACGATCCGATCGTGCAGCACGAGCTGTTCTGCCCGATCCTTCCGGTTGTACCGTTTAAGGACGCGGAGGTCGATGCGCTGATGGAAGTGATCGCGGAGCGTGAACATCCCCTGGCGATGTATGTGTTCACTTCGGATATGAAGTGGGCGAAGCGGGTTATGAGCACGCAGCAGTACGGCGGCGGCTGCATCAACGAGGTCTGCGTCCATATGATGGTGAAGGGTGTGCCCTTCAACGGCACCGGGCACTCCGGGATGGGTGCTTACCACGGCGAATGGGGCTTCAGGGAATTCACGCACCCGCAGACCGTACTCAAAGGGAAAACCCGCCTGAACCTGCCGCTCCGGGAACACCCCTACTCCGGGGAACCAGGCCGGAAGAAGATGAAGCTCCTCCGGCTGTTCGAGAAGTAAGAATCAGGACTTCCGGCGGGATTTAAAAAACAAAAAGGCAGAGAATACAGCGTATAATTATAATATAACAAAAAACGATCAAGGAAGTACAATCAAGGGAGGTACTAAGAAATGCTGATCAGAATGCAGTGCCCGGCCTGCGGCGCAGCGGTAAATTTTGACGATACCAGAGAATTCATGTTCTGCTCTTACTGCGGGGCGAAAATCGTGAATGCTGAAGCAAACAAACCGGTTCCGATCAATAATGCTGCCAGTGTTCCTGCGCAGGTTGTTTATGTGCAGAATACGGTGGATAACGCGAATCTGTATATTGAATACACCACTTTGCGCCCTCAGTATAACCTGATGGTCCAGAACCGGCGGGAGCGCTGGTATTTTGGGCCGGGAGAAAAACAAAGCTTTACGCTGGATCCGGGCAAGCATGTCCTTCGCTTCTGGGTCGCAGGTCACGCCTGGGACAAGGTGATTGTGATCCCCTGGGACAATACGCCGGTCAACATCCGGGTGGATTATTCCCGCAGGGTGCAGATTTTCATTGACCAGCCGCGGTGGAAATAAACCCTCGGGATGACCTCTGGCGCATGAATGCTATAATACTGCCCGGCAGAAGAACTGCCGGGCAGTATTATTTTCCGGATTTACCGGATCGTCGGGTGTGAAGCATCAAGGCAGGTATAGCCGTTCATATTGCCTTCCGGGTCGTAACTGACATCGACCGAAAGAAGATCCGCGCCTTCGCCGCCCCTCAGAAACCGCCGCTCACAGACTCCTCCATGGTCTGAGCTTCCGGATCCCTTTCCGGCTTTTCCACAGGATCGTTCATGAAATAAACAGGGGTCCATCCGGGATCCACAAAGTATTCGGCGGGCAGCTGGTTTTCCCGTACGTATTCCCGAAGGTACTGCACACGTCCGGAGAAGACCGGATCGGAATATCCGCCCTGCGCGCGTATGGAACTGTAAATTTCCCATACTTCCGGATCTTCGGCGTACTGCGCCTCAATTTCATTGATGTGTTCGTAACCCGGCCAGGCGGTTACGAAGCTTTCGACCTCGTAAGTGCCGCCGGCGGTTTCTCTGAGCGTGATAACGCAGGGGCCGGGAAGTTCTGCAAAGGAAACGGTCGTAAGGCGTGAAACATACAGGTTGTATCCGTACGTCCAGATATCCGTATAAACTTTTATCCTTCCGCCGCCGAGATCCGCGGACTTAAGAAAAGCGACAGCAGGTACGACAATGCTGCAATCGGTATCCTGGGATATCGTCTCCAGATAATGATCCATCACATAACCGAGAACCGCCGCTGTTACCGGATCGCCGCCAGTATAACGGTAGGGGGGATGGACGCCGGACCGGGCGTCTGATTCCTTTTCGGAAGGCTCTTCATATTCGATTGTCGGCTGAAAGATATACGCCTGCTCCCAGCCGGGATCCCGGAAGGTATCAATCGGAAGATCATTTGCCCGGACATACTGCCTGAGCGCCGTAATCCGTTCGGACCGGACAGGATCTGTCGCCGAATCATTGCCGAGGTACATCTCTTTCAGTTCTTCGTCGCCTTCGCAGAAACGGAGGATGTCGTCGATATAAGTCTCCCCCATGCCCTCGTTTCGTTCAAAGTCTTCGACGATCCATTCGTCGGCATCTTCGGATTTCCGGAGCGTCACAACGCCCGCTCCCGGATATTCTCCGCCGAATAAGGTGACGAGGGTCCGGTCCTGAAGGCGGTAAGTAAAGCCCCAGAAAGACGCATATACTTTGATGCGGCCGTCATCCTGTTCCTTGATTTTGTGGATGCAGAAGGCCGGAAGCGAGACGACTGCGATGCTTTCGCCGTAGTCACCTGTTGCGAGCATATCCTTTTCATAATTCTCCCGATAATAATCCATGACGTATTCAGTCACGGCCGCCCTGACCGGGTCATCGCCCGAATAATGGTAGAGCGGCAGTTCGCTGAACACTTCTGAAGGATCTTCCGGACTTTCCAGCGGGAGCGCAGGAACCGTATCTTCCGATGAACACAGTTCCGTGTCTCCGGTCTGATCTGACGCCGCGGTTTCGGTTTCTTCAGGATTCGCGGCGACAACCGGTTTTTTGGTATGGTTTCTAATAATGAAAAAAATGCTGAAGCCGATTCCGAGTGCCAGTACCGCAGCGGCTGTGAGAAGAATCATTGTGCGCTTCCGTCCCTGTGCTTTCTTTCCGCTCCGGCGGAGATGGTCCGCCTCCTCCAGATATTCTTTCCGGACACCGTTTAAGGCATCCATCAGCTCATCGGTCTGATTTCGTTTATCGTGAGTCATCGTTCGTAACCTTCCTCCAAAAGAAACTTTTTCAGCGCTTTTCGCTCCCGGTGAAGCACAACCTTGATACGGGATTCCGTGGACCCGGTGTAAGAGGCGATATCCCTGACGGAATCCAGATAGAAAAAGCGCATCAGAAAGATTGCGCGGGCATCTTTCGGACGTCCGGAGAGGAAACGGTTCAGAAGATCCTCAAGCGCCAGGCGGCCGATCAGCTCCCCGGTTTCATCTTTCGGGTCGGCGAGCACTTCGGAAAGCTCTTCATAGGAAACCGCATATTCCGAATACGTGCGCTTTTTCCGGTGGTTCTTCCGGAACGTGTCGATCGAAACTTCTCTTGTAATCAGTGCAAGATACGCGGAAAGCATTTTCGGCCGGTTCGGAGGAATCGTGTTCCAGACCCGGAGAAGCGATTCATTCACACACTCCTCCGTGTCTTCCCGGCTCCCGAGAATGTTGCCGGCGATTTTACGGATATAGGCGCCGTATTTGTCG
>CACYBV010000376.1 GCA_902772745.1 uncultured Eubacteriales bacterium | reverse complement strand
GTTCAGAATGATGATGAAATTTGCTTTCAGGGAAGCCGCATTGTTCAGTGCTTCATAGGCCATGCCTCCGGTCATCGAACCGTCGCCGATGACGCTGATCACATGATAGTCCTCATGCAAGAGATCCCTTGCGTGAACGAAACCGAGGCCTGCGGCAAGCGATGTGGAGCTGTGCCCCGTATCAAAGCAGTCATAGGCAGATTCGCGGCGCTTCGGGAAGCCGGAAAGTCCGCCGTAGTCCCGAAGCGTATCGAATTCATCTTTTCTCCCGGTCAGGATTTTCCAGGTATAAGACTGATGCCCGACGTCGAAAACCACCTTGTCCTTCGGGAAATCGAAAACCGAAAACAGCGCAAGAGAAAGCTCGACCGCTCCCAGGTTTGACGCCAGGTGACCGCCTTTTTCACTGACCTTATTTATTATAAATTCCCGGATCTCCGAAGAAATCTTTTTGAGCTCGGGATCCTTCATCGCCCGCAGTTCTTCGGATGTAGGTATTCTTTCCAGCATGATTATCGGTTCCTTGAAATCAGCGAAACCAGGAGGTTCTCAAGAAAGCGGTTTTCCCCGGTCAGGCTGTGCATTAGAGCAACCGCTTCCTCCGTGAGTTCCGCCACTTTCTTTTCGGCATTTTCGAGTCCGTACAGGGTCACATAGGTCGTTTTTTCGTTCTTTTCATCGGAATGCACATTTTTGCCGAGTTCTTCGTCCGTCGAAATCACATCGAGAATGTCGTCGCGGATCTGGAAAGCCATTCCGACCTTTTTCGCGATCCGTTCGACATTCTGTACATCTTCGCGGGAAGCGTCGGCCAGGATCGCGCCGCACATCATCGCGGCTTCGAGAAGCGCGCAGGTCTTGAGGTCGTAGACAAAATCCAGTGTTTCGGGCGCCAGCGCTTTTCCTGTCTCTTCCACGTCCACGGTCTGCCCGCCGATCATCCCGTAAATGCCGGTTTTTCTTGCCAGAACATGCATCGCCGTGCCGACGTTTTTCGGGTTCGCATTATAGGAAAAGGCCGCTGCGGCCGTCTCCATTGCATACATCATCAGTGCGTCACCAGAAAGCACGCCCATATCCTCGCCGAATTTGTGCCAGGTGGTTTCCTTCCCGCGGCGGAGCGTATCATTGTCCATACACGGAAGATCGTCGTGTATCAGGGAACTTGTGTGAATGAATTCCAGTGCGGCGGCAAAAGGCTCCGCAGCCTTGCCGTGCCCGTCAAAAAGCCGGAAGGTTTCCATCACAAGGATCGGGCGCAGCCGTTTCCCGCCTGCTCTGACACTGTAATTCATAGCCGTGAAAATCGTCTTCTGCAGGCCCTCTTCCGCCGGAAGAAAGCGCTCGATAATCTCCTCGACCTCTTCGGTTTTCATGGCAAGTTCCTGTTCGAATGTCATGTTATTCCCCGTCTTTTTCAGATTCTGCCAGGCCGGCGCCGCCGATCAGTTTTGCAAGCACGCCGTTTACAAACTTCGGTGATTCGTCTCCGCCGTAGACCTTCGCAAGCTCCACGGCCTCATTCACCGCAACTTTTTCGGGCGTTTCCGGATCGAAACGCATCTCATAAAGCGCCAGCCGGATGATCGAGAGGTCCACTTTGGAAAAGCGTTCGATCCGCCAGCCTTCGGTTTTTTTCGATATCACACGGTCCAGGTCCGAAATTCTTTGGAAAATGTCCATGGACCTTTCGAGGATTTCCTCCCGGTCCGGATCCGTCAGGTCTTCCTGCTGTTCGAGGAAAATTTTCGTTTCCTCCAAAAGTTCCGGATTCGGGTAAAAATTATAGGAAAACACGATCTTGAAACTGAGATCGCGCAGTTTTTTTCTTGAAATGGTCATACGCTCACTCCGGCAATCGTGATGCTGACATCGGTCACCTTCATGCCAGTCATCGACTCGATCGCATTCACGACCTTTTCCCGCACGTCCGCAGTCACATCCGGAATGCTTCGGTTTCCTGTAAGGATCAGCGCGAGTTTCACCGAGACGCAGCCGTCATCGATCGAAATGCGTACGGATTTTCTGATATTTTTAACATCGGAGCTGGTGATCATTCCATGCGAAAGGCCGCCTGCGAGACAGGATACGCCCGGTGCATCCGTTGCCGCAAGTCCGGCAATCGCAGCGATGACATCATCCGCTATCTTGACTTCTCCGTTTTTCTTCTCTTTGTTCTGTTCCATATGGAGTCCCTCCATGCATATAGATAATTGATTATACCAAAATCCCGATAAAAAGTAAATAGTGATCGCGCTCCTGCATTTCTCCCCGCAGTTACGCCTCCGGTGATTCGGCGCCGACAAGGG
>CACYBV010000375.1 GCA_902772745.1 uncultured Eubacteriales bacterium | reverse complement strand
GGACCGGTTTCCGGCGGCGCAGAATCTTCCTGCGATCCGTCGGTAATCTCAGCCGCCGTTTCCGATGGCTGCTCCGTCCTTTCGGTTTCGGAAGCTTCCGCGTTTTCGGACATTTCAGAAGCGGAAGGTCCGCCGCTTTCCCCGGAAGCCTGTTTCGCGTCCTCCGGGGTTTCGGCGTCTTCCCTAAAGGAGGATATTTCCCTTCCTTCCCCGCTCTGCTCCTTTCGGCAGGCAGAAAGCAGCGTTGGAAGCAGCAGGAGAAGGATGCAGAAAATACAGAAAGTTTTGTTCCTTGTCATAAAGTTCCTTTCGGGAAATCTCAGGCGAGCATTTCCGCCTTAACGCGTTCGAGTCCCGCAATGAGTCTGTCGCAGTATTCGTCGAATTCCGGGTCCTCGATCTGGGTTTCGGGATGATTCATCATATAGCGCACCGATTCCGCGATGCCCTGGTCCATGCGCTTCGTGCACAGGAAATCCGGCACAACCTTCTTCAGCTTGCTGTTGTCAAAAATCACCGAATTCGATTTGTCGCCGAGAAGGCTTCCGAGCATTCCGCTCTGGGGTCTCGTCTCCGCGAGGAATTCCGAGCTGACATGGACGAACTTCGCTTCCACGCCAAGCGTGTCCGCGACGACCTGATAGACCTGGTTCCAGGTAACAAGCTCGTCCGTTGTGATGTGGTATGTTTCGCCGATCGCGTGAATATTGCCGAGAAGGCCGACAAATCCTTTCGCGAAATCCGAGCTGTGCGTCAGCACCCAAAGAGATGTTCCGTCGCCGGGAATGATGACGGGCTTGCCTTCCAGCATCCGCTTTACGACACACCAGCCGTTCTTTCCGTCCACCGCGAGCGGCAGATAGGTTTCGCCGTAGGTGTGGCTCGGGCGGATCATCGTGACCGGGAACGCGCATTCGCGGTGCTTCTTTGTAAAGAATTCCTCGACTTCGATTTTGTTCCTCGAATACAGCCACAGGGGGTTCCGTAAGGGTGTCGCTTCCGTAATCCAGGGGCTTGCGGGCGGCGTCTGGTACACGGAGGCCGACGAGAAGGTCAGGTACTGCTTCGTCTTTCCGTTGAAGAGATTGAAATCCCGCTCCGCCTGAGCGACCGTAAAGACGATGAAGTCCGCTACCGCGTCGAATTTCATGTCCTTAATGTATTCCCGGACCTGGTCAGCGCCCTCTTCCGTATTGATGTCCGCGGTGATATAGCGCACATCGCCCGTCAGGCCGTCATTCCGGTTTCCGCGGTTCACGAGATACACCGTATCGCCGCGCTCCAGAAGTCTTTTTGTAATGTATTTGCTGATATTTCCTGTTCCGCCGATAAACAAATATGTCATACTGTCATCTCCTCGTTGTATGCTGTATTCTCAGGCCGCCACTCCCCGAGTCGTGGGCTCCGGATCAGATGCTCCGCGCCGCCTCCACGACCCATTTCAGCCGTTCCCACGGAAGCTTCGTGCTGATGGTGCAGTCGCCGCCGAGCATCAGGCCGATCTTTCCGTGGTCCAGGATAATATCTTTTGTGTATTGCTGCAGTTCTTCCTTTGTGCCGTGGTAAAGAATGCCTTCCTCGTGCTTCTCATCCCAGAGGGTCTTGAAGCCGCCGAGAGATGCCTTGTTTCCGAAAAGGACCCGGCCTTCTTCGAGGCTGACTTCCTCGACATGGACGGCCCAGTTCACGACCTTCACGGGGTAATCCTTCCACAGAGCGAGGTTGTTCTTGTCTCCTGCCCAGCCGCAGCAGTGCAGGATATTGTTCTCCGAGAAACGGTTCGCATGCTCCAGCACATAAAGCTCCGAGGGCGATACGTATTTGTGGTACTCCTCCGGGGTGAAGCGGTTCCACTCGCCGCCCTGCACCGGGAAATAAATGCCGTCGCAGCCCGCTTCTCTGATCAGAAGTTCCGAAAGAAGCGCATGGTCCTGCGCGATCACATCCAGAGCATGCATCACTGCATTCGGGTTTTCACGGAGGGATTCCATCACGAAATCATCATCCGTAGCAAAACGGATTGACGAGAAGGGCGCGAAAACATTGTAGAATACACAGCGCTCCTGCCCGATTTCCTCCACGATTCTCTTCGCGCGCCAGACCTGATCCTTAATATAGGGATGGTCTGCACCGAGCGGCGTAAGCTTATACCAGTCATCCGCTGTTTTCACGTCCACTGTCAGCGGATAAGAGAAGAAGCCGTCGCACATGACCTTCAGAAAATCAAGGTCTGTCTCCCGGTAATAGCGAAGATGCGCCTGAACGCACGCCTCGCCGAGTGCTTCTTTTCCCCCGAAATGGAACCAGAATCCGCAGGGAACGTGGTCCACCGGAAGTTTGTTCATTGCGTTTAAAACGCGTGTCCTTTTGTCCATCAGTTTGCCTCCTTTATGTTCACGTTAATAAGGTTCGTCATAAGCTCTCCCTGAGAGGAGCTGCGGCTCCGCCTAGATCGGCGTGAGCCTCCGTTGTCAGCGAAGCCTGCGGATGAAATGTTATCTTGGGTCCTCCCCTTTCCGGAAGGCCTCCATCATATTGGATGTCAGGCTGATGTCTGCCGAACGCACGGGCATCTGATCCCTTTCAACCCATTCCGCGACAGAAAGTTCTTCTTCCTGAAGCGTGATCCGCTCCGGCCCGTCAAGATCGCAGAAATACCCGAGAAGCAGCGTCGAGGAAAAAGGCCATGGCTGGTTCTTCCAGGCGGTGATATTCTTTACCCGGAGTCCGACTTCCTCCATAACTTCCCGCTCCACGCACTGTTCCGGCGTCTCGCCGATCTCGATATAACCCGCAACGAGCGCATAGGTTGCCTTAGCGTTGTGCGTTGACTGCGGAAAATGCGTCGGCGCGTATTTCGTCAGCAGAATCTTCTCTCCGCTGCGGACCGCGACAATCACGCTCGGGCTGATCGTCGGATAGTACATCTCCCCGCAGACAGGGCAGTGCATCATCCGTTCCCGGTCCGCGTGCACGAGCCCCGCACCGCAGGCACCGCAGAAGCGTGTCCTCTGATACCACTGATGAAGCTGTACCCCGACCGCCGCCGCAAAAGACAGCGAAAGAGGTTTTGTAATCCGCAGATACCGCATGCTTTTCCAGGTATAGGCGCCGAAGGCGGCGGTTTCCCTGTCGGTCAGTGCAAAAAAGCGCCGTTCATCAATCGAAAAAAGATAACGGAAATCGGAAAGTTTCGGAGCGGTTCCGTTCCCGGCGCCATCGGCGTCTTTTCCGAAGGCTTCGACAGCTTCCCCGACCGTCGGAAGCACAATCATCCCTTCATTTTCCGCAGCCAGCACTTCATTTTTTCCGCAGCCGATGAACATATCGTTTTTTTCTGCGGTATACGGAATATATTCATTATGGAACTTTTCCGGATCAATCTCATGAAACAGCATCTTCTGCCTCCGGTTTTTTGATCGTCTTCACAATAAGCGCCGAAACCACCGTAAGCACCGTCACGGCCGCGGCGGCGATATACGCAGTCCGGTAATTCCCGGTTGTGTCAAAAACCGCGTTTCCGAAAAACGGCGCAATGCAGCCTCCAAGGTTTCCGAGCGCCATCATCAGTCCCGCAAGTGCCGTATAGTCACGGTTTCCGAACACTGCCTGCGTCATCAGAGGATACGCGACCGTGCCCGAAGCACAGCCGATCGCGGCGCCCAGAACAAGAACGATATGCATCAGCCGGAATCCCGCAAAATACATGCCCGAAAGGCCCAGAATCTGCATGAAAAGCGCAATCACCAGCGCTTTTTTCATCCCGAGGCGGTCAAACATTCCCCCGAGAATGATTTTTCCGACACTGACAGCGCCAAGATACATCGCGTTCACCATCGCGGCGTAGGTCGCAGCATAGCCGCTGTCCGTCACATTCGTCACAATACTTGACGAGAGAACACTCGTGGAAAAACCGATCGCCAGCGCCGAAAACAGCAGAATGTACAGGTTTTTCGAGCGGAGCGCTTCTCCCCAGGACGCGCCGTAAATGGTCTCATGGAAGAATTTCCCGTCCGTTCCCGGCCGTTCGCCGCAGGGAAGAAGCGAAAGATCCGCAGGCTTCTCCTTCACAAGAAGAAACACGATCGGAACCGCAACGGCCGCGATGATCACCGCGTAAATCCGAAAGACCGCCGCGAAGCCGAGATGCTGAAGAAGCACGCCGCCAAGGGCGTTGAAGATCATGCCGCCGAGCCCCGAACCCATGAAGGCGATTCCGGTCGCAAGACCGCGTTTCTCCTCGAACCAGTTCGCGATGATCACCGTAAAAGCCTGGAAGCACAGAAACGGGCAGCAGGCGCCTACAATGATAAAGAGCAGATAGAACAGCGGCAGATTTCTCGCGAAGGACAGAAGAAAATAAGCAGCGGGCTGTACCAGAACCGCGATTTTCATGATGCGCAGGACCGGGACTTTCCGATAAATCCGCCCGGTCAGGACCGAACCCGCCATCTGCATGATATACATCAGCGTAAGGCCGAAACTGAAGGCTTTTCTCGGCCAGCCGAAGGTCTCCGTAACCGGAATAATATATAAAGTGAAGCAGTTATGGCAGATCCCAAAGCAGACCGCCATGATCACAAGCGCATAGATGACGATCGCCCAGCCGTAAAATATCCCGTGTTTTTCGAGAAAACGTTTCAAAATATCAGATCCTTAAAAATATAGATAATTATTGTACTTCGTCGGCAGGCCGTCCGCGAGAAGATGC
>CACYBV010000374.1 GCA_902772745.1 uncultured Eubacteriales bacterium | reverse complement strand
TTATGAAAGAGCCCGGCAGCCGCCGGTATCTGCTCCAAAGCCGCAACTTTTCCTCCGCCGCCGGACTGGCCGAATATCGTGACATTCTCAGGGTCGCCGCCGAAGGCCGCGATATTGTCATGCACCCACTGAAGCGCCGCCACGAGGTCCGCCATTCCTGCGTTGACCGAATTCTCATACTGCGGGCCGTAGTCGGAGACATCCAGGAAACCGAGCACATTCAGCCGGTGGTTTACCGTGACGCAGACAATGTCTTCATTTTTCGCCAGATTGTCGCCGTCGTAGAAAGTGGCTTCAATTGCCGATCCATCGAGATACCCGCCGCCGTGGAGCCATACCATGACGGCTTTTTTTGCCTCAGGATCCAGCGAAGGCGTGAAAATGTTGAGATTCTGGCAGTGCTCGTTTTCCGGCCAGTAGCGGTGCGGGACACGGACTTCCCCCGATGGCTGGCGCGTCTTCGGACCGTCCGCGCCGGGACAGATCACGCCGAAATCCAGGGCGTCCCGAATGCCTTCGAAAGATTCCGGCTCATGCGGCGCCTCGAACCGCTCCGCCTCCGCGTAATGAACGCCGAGGAAGCGGAAGACTCCGTCAAAGAAATACCCCCGGAGCGTACCCTGCCTGGTTTCTGCAAGGGGCCAGTCGGTTTTCAGGATAAACTGCTTTGCCATATTTGCTGTCCTTTCTTTATGATGGATACCGGTGTGAGATCCTCTCTCATGAGGATCAGGTTCCCGAATGCGCCGGGCCGGAGCGTACCGTAATCCCGGCCGATGCCGATCGCTCGGGCAGGATTCTCTGATGCGGCGCGAACCGCCTGTTCGAGCGGAATACCGCACTCCCGCACGGCGGTCCGCATACATTCATAGAGATTGGTGACGGATCCTGCGATCACTGAGGGCTGTGAGGAGAGGACCGCCCGCCGCCCTGAGACCGTCACTTTCTGCCCGCCGAGCTCGTATTCTCCGTCCGGAAGTCCTGTGGCTTCCATGCTGTCCGAGATCAGGATCACATGATCCGGTCCGAAAAGCCGGAAGGTGAGACGGACGACTGCCGGATGAATATGCACGCCGTCAGCGATCAGTTCGACGTCCGCACCGGCGTCCAGTGCGGCGGCAATCGGTCCCGGGGCGCGGTGTGAGATTCCGGGCATTGCGTTGAAAAGGTGAGTCAGCTGTTCTGCACCAAGCTCAAACGCGGATGCTGCCGTATCATAATCCGCAGCAGTATGGGCGAGGCTGATCCGCACCTTATCCTGCATTTCACGGATGAAATCGAGGGCGCCCGGTTCTTCCGGTGCGATATCGCAGATCTTTATGAGACCGCCGCAGCGGGCCTGAAGGCGAAGAAACAGCGGACGGTCTGCAGAGAGGATATGCTCCGGATCCTGCGCGCCGGTTTTTTTCCTGCTGAGGAAAGGCCCTTCGAGATGAATGCCAACAAGATCCGCAGCAGTGTCCGGCTTTCCTGCTTCCGGAGTGCTCTCTGATCCCGCAGCGCGGTTCAGGGACGAAGCGCTGATGCGCATTGTCTGCGAGTACCGAAATGAAGCCGCGTTGTCCATCGCAGCATCCAGTTTTTCGACCGGCAGCGACATCGTCGCGGGACAGACAGCGAGAATACCGTTTTCCGCTTCATACTGCGCGATTTCCCGGAGCCCTTTCGTATCTCCGTCACAGAAATCATGTCCTTTCGCTCCGTGAAAATGAATATCCACAAGGCCGGGGACCGCGAGGAGTCCCGAAGCATCGATGACTTCCTCTCCGGGAAGCGCGGCCTCCGAGAGGTCATTTCCGAGGATCCGCCCGTCGCGAATAACGAGGTTCCCTGTTTCAAACCGATGGTTTTTCGTATAGATTCCGGCATTCTTAATGATCATGAAACACCCTTCCCGTATCTGACTGTCGGAATGTTTACCGTAAAAAGCCCGGCTGCATCCGATTGCTTATGAATTCATTATAGCACGGTTTCCATATAATTTCCATCCAAATCCCTTTTGATATGCCTGATGTCTGTTTCGAACCAAAACCGCATCATTATTGACAAACCGGAAAAACAGTCGTAGAATAAAACTGCAACTATATATTACGGCACTAAGGGAATTCTGATCAATAGGTGAGGAGACTGAGATGACGGGATTGGAACGGCTGCTAGCCTATTATAATACCTCTCCTCCGGACAGCATGCAGAGTGCGATTGTCCGGAATATCCTGACACATGTACAGGAGATCGGAGACCTGACGATTTTTGATCTTGCGGAACTCTGCTTTACGTCAGCGCCGAGTATCAGCCGGCTTGTGAGAAAGCTCGGATACAAGAATTATTCTTATTTCCAGAAAGACCTTCTGGATTCAGGCCGGAAATACGACATCCACAACCGCTTTGTCTCACCTGAAAACAGACCGGAAGACATGGAAATGACGGATTTCTTTTTCGGCACGCTGGAAGAGCTTTATAGGCGCTTCAAAAAGGAGCTGGATTATGATCAGGTGCATGAACTGAACCGGATGATGCATGAAGCGGAAAAAGTCGCGATATATGCATACTCGATCTATTTCACTGAGGTCTTTGTCCAGTCCGACCTGTTCATGTCCGGAAAAATCTGTGACCTCCACCATCAGGAAAAAGACATTTTTGAGCATATTAAGGTGCTCACGGACAGGGATCTTGTGATGCTGATTGCGCCGGCCGGGGTGGAAGGCCTGCGTGTCGAAGTTATCATCCGTGAAATACGGAAAACCGGCGCGAAACTCTGTGTCATTACCGACTCGAAAAGGATCGCCAAAAACAGCGGTGCGGAGATCAGTTTTCCGCTGCCGGGTGTGAAGCAGGCAGTAGATATGTTTATCATGCAGATGTTTTTGTGCGTGGTCGAAATGGAATACCGGAAACTGTATCTGGAAGAATAGAAGCAAAGAGAATCAACCGAATCAGCCTTCTGCATTAAAAATGCTGAAAACGCGTTTTTAATACAGAAGGTTTTTTTCTTACAAAATTCATTTTACGGATCAAGACTATGTGATCATGATTCATTTCAGCACACATAAGGAAAGTCTTGCATATACAGTCGAAGAAGCGATGGCGCATGAACGGACGGTGACGGAAACCCGTTTGCCGGGAAATACCTTCTGCGGCGGATACTGACTGCGTATAGTCTGCTGTGGCTTTCAGTGATCGACCATGAGAGGATATCCTTCCGAACGGACTCAT
>CACYBV010000373.1 GCA_902772745.1 uncultured Eubacteriales bacterium | reverse complement strand
CCGGGACCGCTCGATCCCGGAAATCACGCTGATCGGCGGCGGTGCGGAAAATGACTTCTGGGCACAGATGATTTCGGATGTTCTCGGACTCCCCTGCGCCGTGCCCGCGGAAACCCGGGAAGCGAATTCGATGGGAGCAGCCGTCATCGCCGGCATCGGCGCCGGAATCTTTCCCGATTATTCAGCGATTTCCCGCTTCCTGCATATTAAAAAGCATTTCACTCCGAATCCGGAAAACCATGCGGTTTATCAAGAGAGAATGATGCGTTATCAGGAGTGTTTCCGGGCACTGGAAAGGCTTTTTTAGATGCATAGAACCGGTCTCCCTGTCCGGATTTCCGGAAAGTTTTCTGAACATTTTTATTTTATTTCACAAAAAAGGGCTTGACAGCATGTAAAAATCCTGCTACAATCCCCACAACAACAAACCGATGAGGAAGAGTGAGTAAGCTTTGTTCCCTTTTTCACAGAGAGCCGCGGGTGCTGCGACGCGGCAGAAAGGTCAGAGCCGAATGGACTTCTGAGGGCAAGCAGAACAGGTTTTTCCCCAGTATGTGCGCCGGAGCTGGTCTCTCCGTCAACAAAAGACGGCATATGTCAGTATGCGCTAAGTGGATATGCGATAAAGGCATATCAAGCCGGGTGGCACCGCAGGTTGAATTTCCTGTCCCAGCGTTTATGTAGCTCGCTGGGACTTTTTATTTTGTCTCCGGCAAGGCCAGAAGCATTTTTACATCATGAAAAGGAGAAAAACATGGAAAACAAGAAAGAGATCCCGTACAAGATTTACCTCGAAGAATCCGAAATGCCGAAGGCATGGTATAACCTTCGCGCAGACATGAAAAACAAACCCGCTCCGCTTCTGAATCCGGGCACCGGCCAGCCGATGACTGCAGAAGAACTCGGCGGTGTTTTCTGCGACGAGCTTGTCAAGCAGGAACTCGATAACGACACGAAGTTCTACCCGATTCCGCAGGAGATCCGGGATTTCTACAAAATGTACCGCCCGTCGCCCCTTGTTCGCGCTTACTGTCTTGAAGAAAAGCTGCAGACTCCGGCGAAGATTTACTATAAGTTCGAAGGGAACAACACCTCCGGCTCGCACAAACTGAATTCCGCGATCGCCCAGGCCTATTATGCCAAGAAGCAGGGGCTCAAGGGTGTAACAACGGAAACCGGCGCCGGCCAGTGGGGCACCGCGCTTTCGATGGCCTGTGCATACCTCGGCCTTGACTGCAAGGTTTTCATGGTAAAGGTTTCTTATGAGCAGAAGCCCTTCCGCCGGGAAGTGATGCGCACCTACGGCGCGGACGTCACCCCCTCTCCTTCCGACAAAACCGAAGTCGGCCGCAAAATTCTCGCCGAATTCCCCGGAACGACCGGTTCTCTTGGCTGTGCGATCTCGGAAGCAGTGGAAGTCGCGGTTACTAATCCCGGCTACCGTTATGTACTCGGTTCCGTTCTGAACCAGGTCCTTCTGCATCAGTCCGTAATCGGTCTTGAGACCAAGATCGCCCTGGACAAATACGATATCAAACCCGACATGATTATCGGCTGTGCGGGCGGCGGTTCAAACCTCGGCGGCCTGATTGCGCCTTTCATGGGTGAAAAACTCCGCGGCGAAGCGGATTATCAGATCATCGCAGTCGAGCCCGCTTCCTGCCCGAGCTTCACGAGAGGCACCTTTGCATATGATTTCTGCGATACCGGCATGATCTGCCCGCTCGCAAAGATGTATACGCTCGGTTCTTCCTTCATTCCTTCGGCAAACCACGCCGGCGGCCTCCGCTTCCATGGAATGAGCACAGTCCTTTCACAGCTCTACCATGACGGCCTGATGGAAGCCCGCGCGGTCGAGCAGTCCTCTGTCTTCGAAGCCGCCGAGTATTTCGCCCGCACAGAAGGCATCCTTCCCGCACCGGAAAGCTCCCACGCGATCCGTGTTGCGATTGATGAAGCCCTGAAATGCAAGGAAACCGGCGAAGAAAAGACCATTGTGTTCGGCCTCACCGGAACCGGTTATTTTGATCTCAAAGCTTACGAAAGCTATAACGACGGTACCATGACCGACTACATCCCCACAGACGCGGAAATCGCCGCCTCTGTCGCGAAACTCCCGAAACTGTAATCGCCGCGGCTGAAATTCCGGACGCAGGAACGGGCGGGGGATACATACTTCTTCCGGGCTGACAGCTGCCCTTGAAGAAGTATGTATCCCCCGCCCGTTCCTGCTGTGTTTTGCTGGCCGGTGCTCGTCCCCACGGGAGTCCGCATCCGGGACTCAGTGGCAGATTCCGCCGAGCTGTTCCATAACGTAGAGGTCGGAGATCGCCTCGAGATTATTGCAGAAGATGATGTCCGGATGGTCGTAATTCCTGGCAAGATCTATCAGGCTGTCGGTGTTGTAGCGGTAGTCGATCACAATCAGGGTCTGGTAATGGTCGATCAGGAAGGGGGCAAAACAGTTGCCGAAGCTTTCCTTAACAACGATGCAGCAGGAACCATCCGAAAGATTCGGGTTGTGGGCTTCGGAGTAGGCGGTGTCGCCGTATATGAAGCCCTGGTATTTCAGCGAGATGTCGAACTCGCTCATATTACGGACGAGCTTGCCGTTTCGCATCTGTTTCGCGTCACGGTCATAGAAGGAAAACTCATTCGTTGAGATCGGCTCATAGCCATAGCAGTTATCGGGATTTTCTGCCAGCTGCGCATACTGGTTGGTTTTGTAATAGCTGCCGAGGAAAGGGCCGGAATCGACCAGTTTGTAGTCTGTGATCGCATGCGGCGTGAGTCCTGCCTCTTCGCAGAAGCGGACATATCCGTAGTAGGCGCCGAGCTGGGTCCAGTGATGGTCGGTCTTGAAATACAGATATTCGTCGCGGTGCTCCATCAGCTTGTCATAGATATCGACATACTTCACCGCCTGGCTCTGCTGCCAGGTCATCGCCTTGAAGTACTTGATCACCTGGGATTCATCGAGAAGCTTCCACTCCGCCTTGGTCTGGTCGTCGAGAAGGATCGCAGAATTGTTGGGAATCAGGAGTTCGAATACCCGGGCTTCGTCCTGCAGTGCATTTGCGACGGTTCCGATATGGATCGCATACTGGTCTGCCGCCTTGCGGTTAAAGCCGTAAACGCAGTAGCCGACCAGGTCCTTGACGTTCACAGCGCCGGCTTCCTGGGGGTTCATATTGTACATGGCCTCTCCGTCCACCGATTCCGGAACGGTTTCGACGACTTCCGTTTCCGGAGCTGCCGTTTCCGTCTGCTCAGTTCCCGCCTGTTCAGTTTCTGTTTGTTCCGCCGGAGTCTCTGAATTCCCCGGGACAAACGTCTCCTGTGTTTCTTTCGCAGTCGCCGCTTCCTTCGTATTTTCCGCTTCCATCGAAGCCAGAATGTCCTCGATATCCGGCACCTCATCCCCTTCGCCGACGGCGGAAATCGCGTCTTTCCGGAAGCCGTAGGCATTCTGGATGCTCCACTCGGTCTTTACCATGTTTTCCCGGAAGGGGAAGGTGTCTGCATACCAGGTCGAAATCCCGGAAGTATAATCACCGGACAGGAATCCATCCGCAGTAATCTTTGGAAATTTCGTCAGTTCCCGGTTCTCCAGGTCCGATTTCTCCGGACGCAGATTATACAGGATGCAGCCGAGAACAAAGCCCGCAGCAAGCACCAGCCCAAACAGCATGATGCCGAGCGTGCGGAAAAAGAGCGTCAGTTTTTTCTGTTGTCTGATCAGTTCATTTTCCATCTGCTCATCCTCTCATCAGAACTGGAAATACAGGAAAGGATTGTAGCTGTTTCCGACAAGGGCCAGTACCGACAGGATCATCAGTGCAGCCGGCGTCACAGCATCAATCAGGTTCAGCGTATTGAACAGGATAAAGCGCTTCGAGCGCCAGCTCTCCTGCCTCAGAAGCAAGCGAAGCTTCTTCCCGGCCGGGAATACCGCGACAACCGCGAGAACCAGGAAGAAAATGTTATTGACAAAGGTCGAACCGACATCGGGCGAGAAAAACGCGTGCCCGCTGCCGAACATTGCTTTCAGGCTTTCAAAAAGCACCGCCGTATCCGTGTATCGGAACAGCACCCATCCGAAGAACACCACGAACAGCGTATAAAGATGGCCGAGGATTTTCGTTCCGGTGCTTCTTTTCAGGAATTCGCCGAGGAAAACCCGTTCCAATACCAGGAAGACAAAGTAGTACAGGCCCCAGAAAATGTAGTTCCAGCTCGCGCCGTGCCACATGCCGGTCAACGCCCAGACCACAAGGAGATTCAAAAAGGTCCTGCCCTGGCCTTTTCTGCTTCCGCCAAGCGGAATGTATACATAGTCGCGGAAAAAGGTTGAGAGCGAAATATGCCAGCGGCGCCAGAAATCCTGCACCGTTCCCGCCGAATAGGGGTAATCGAAGTTCTCGAGGTAATGGAAGCCGACCATGCGTCCCATACCGATCGCCATATCTGAGTAGGCGGAGAAATCCAGGTAAATCTGGAGCATATAGGCAAACATCCCGAGCCAGATGCCCGCGCCGTGCGCCGAACTCATCCCTTCAGCAGTCATCGGCGCCAGCTTGTCCGCGATCGCCGCGCAGCCGTTTGCGAGAATCGCCTTCTTTGCGAGGCCTACGGTAAAACGCCGCACGCCTTCCGCGATGTCTTTCGTATTGACACTGCGTTCGTCAATTTCGGAAGCAACCGTTTTATAACGGACAATCGGGCCGGCGATGCACTGGTGGAACAGGCTCGCGTACAGAAGAACCTTGTAGAAACGCGGCTGGGCTTCCACTTCGCCGCGGTACACATCGACAACATAGGAAATCAGCTGGAAGGTGTAGAAAGAAATGCCGATCGGAAGGATGATTTCCGGAACTACTTTGGGCCATCCGAAAATCTTCTGCAGGTTCCAGGCAAAAAACCCGAAATATTTGAAAATAAAGATCAGGCCGATCATGACGACACACTCGAGGATCAGCCAGTTTTTCTTCATTTTCGAAAATGAAGTCCGGCCGATTTCACGTGCGGTGAACCAGCTTACGAGGCATTCGATTACGAGAAGCAGCAGATAAACCGGACCGCCCCAGGCATAAAATACGAGAGAAAAGACAAGAAGCACAATGTTTCTTGCCTTGTGATTTCCGATCAGGTAATAAATCAGAAGCTGAGGCGCCAGAAAGGCGAAAATAAAGAGAAGACTGGAAAATACCATATACCTGTTAATCCTTTACTGCAATCTGCGAATTGTGATAATCGGCAGCATATAAAGGCTGTCAAAGGAGCATCTTCTGCCGGGCGCCGGCTCATTGACACACACGCCGCCGCCGAAGTAAATGGCCACATGGCCGTTATAACATACGAGATCTCCCGGCTGAATCTGCGAAAGGCTCACCGAAATTCCAACGGATCGAAGCGCATACGAGTCATAGGCGTGTACATTGGCCGCGCCCTGGTCGAGAAGGCCAAAATGCGCATAGATCTGCGCTGCAAATCCCGAACAGTCCGCGCCCGAACGAAGCGACGCGCCGCCCCAGACATAAGGAAGCGTTCCGACAAAGGTCGCCGCATACTCTGCGATCGATTCGCCGGTGGAAAGCCGTTCCTTCTCCTGGCGTTCCGCCCTCGCTTCCATGATCTGCTGCTGCAGAAGCGACTCATCTACTCCGCTTTCATCCACCAGGTTTTCACGGGTCAGGACAACGCTGTACAGGTCCCTGTTGATCCGGGCAAGCGTTTCGTTCAGTTCATATTCTTCCGCAATCGCGCGTGCGTTCTGGTATAGCTCAATCAGATACGAAAGCACCGCATAGCGGTTCATATAGGAGCTTTCGCCGGGATTCGGGTTGTAATCATTTTTCAGTGAATAGTTGATCAGCCGCAGCGGCTCATCCAGCCGGATCAGCGCTTCTTCCGACGCATTGTCGTACTGGTTCACGGAAAGCGCTTCAGGCATCACTGCCGCACTCTTTTCCTGTTCGTGAAGTTCGTTGAAATACGCTTCTGCATCCGCTCCGGTTTTGACATAGTCCGAAAGCACATATCCTGTCTTAATATGCTCTCCCTCGAAAATCCCGACCCGGTACCACATGCGCCCGTTCACGACAGCTTCTCCGATGATCAGGATTTCGTATTCACGAAAAACCTGCGCGACAACGTCCGAAAGGACCGAAGTGGATGCCCGCATATTCAGCGCGCCGGGGACACACACAATCCCTGTCACCGGCTCGGCGTATTTGATTTCTTCTACGTTCAGATCCGGATCTTCCGTTACAGGCACGCTTTTTTCCGCTTCCTCCCTGTCAATCAGAGGCTGAAGCAGACTCAGGATTTTCTCGACTGCTTCCGGATCATCCATACAGTAGGAAGACAGCGCCTTACTGGCACCGGCATCCGCAGACCCGGCGTCCAGCTCGTCATATGTAAATGAGGCAGCGGG
>CACYBV010000372.1 GCA_902772745.1 uncultured Eubacteriales bacterium | reverse complement strand
CTGCGCCGCCGAGCTGCGAGCTGTTGCAGACGTGGTCGATGTGGCAGTCCTCGATCGTGGAGAAAACGCCGCCCATACGTCCGACGATACCGGTCTGCTCGCAGTGATGGATTTCACAGCGGCGGATGAGATGGGAGCCGACTTTCTCCTTAAGCCAGCCGTGATACTGTCCGCGGCAGACGGCGTCGCGCTCCATCTGGGTCGGGCTCTTGACATGCTTGGTGTAGAAATACATGTCGTTCTCCGGATCGCGGTACTTGCCGAGCGAGATGCCGCAGCAGCGGCTGTTGTAGACTTCACAGTCCTCGATGATCCAGCCTTTGGACCAGTGCGGGCCGATCGCGCCGTCCTGATAGGCGGCAGGCGGTGCCCAGGTCGTTGCGGCATTTTTAATTACAAATCCGCTGACCGTGATGTAGGAAATCAGGTTTTCGTCGGGCATGAAGCAGTTCCGGCGGACAGCGATTTCAACGTCTTCCTTCCGGGGATCGAGACCCTGGAAGTTCGCGTAGAGGACCGTCGTGTCCCCGTCCTGCTCGGTGTACCATTTGTAAACAGACTCCTCCGGGGACCAGCTCGAAAGCACCGGATCGCCCTTGAGGCATTCCTCCAGAGACGCGGCTTCGTACATCATCCGGTCGTTCAGGACAAGAAAACCCGTATGGCGGATGTCCGGCGCGAAATACCAGTCGCCGCAGACCCGCTCTTTGTAGGGATTCCAGGCGCCGAAGACACCGTTGTCGACACGTGCGACATAGGTGTTTCCTTCGTAGGGCTCCCAGGCTGCGAGTTTTTCGGAACCGGTGATGACCGATTTCCCGGGCACTTCCGCACGGTAAACGATCCGCTGATCCTCCGTGCCCGCGTACCGCGGCGTAACCTTCTCGCGGTAAACACCCGGCGCCACGACGACTTCATCGCCCGGTTTTGCAAGCTTCGCCGCGTTGTCGATGAAGCGGAAGGGCATTTCCTTTGTGCCGTTTCCATCGCGGGAAGCGGCGGCGTTGACATAGTAGAGCATAGTAGAGTTCCTCCTTTTATTGAAATGAGTATAATTGGCTGTTGATATCTGTGTCGTGCCGGGCGGAGGCCGCAGCCGAGGTCTTCCATATGGATATCGGCAAACGGATGGGATTCCTCAGCTCCATGCGGCCGTTCGGATTAACAGAGAGCTTACTGTATGTCCAGAACATAGTTCACGCCGGAATTCGCGCGGAAACGGATCTTCCCGTTCACCGCATCGAAGCTCCGCTTTGACACGAGGTCTACGGCCCGTGTCTTGCCCTCCGGGACTTCGAGGCTGACCCAGGTGACGTTTTCGAAATCCGAGCGGATGATGACCCTGTCATTGTCATACACAAACATCTGCACCCGCGAAGGTGCGTCGAGTGTGTATTTCATGGTCTTTTTTGCTTGGCTCCGGATCGAATACAGCACCTCGTCCGGGTAATTGTACAGATCGCCGTAGTCGTCCGGAATCGTGATCACGATGATCCGCCCGTCGCCGTAATTGGTCCGGAGAATGATCGGGAAATTGTTGTCCTCGCCCCAGGCGCAGGCCTGTTCCCAGATGTCGTTGATGCCGAAATCAATCTGCGTGAGAAGGACGGGCTTTCTGCCGGGGGTAGATGCCGGATACCGATCCGCCGCGTCCCGGAAGCCGTATCCCGACGGGCGTCAGACCGCCGGAGACCGCGATCCCCTTATTCTCAAAATATTCATTTACCTTGAGGAGCTGTTCCTCCGCCGCCCACTGTTCGCCGCGGAAGTTTTCAATGTACACCCGTCCGATGCGGATGTTCCGCTGAAGATGTTGAAATTCTTTATCGAATTCGGAAAAATCAGTCATCTGATTGACATTGTGAACCGGCACATAGACCGACACGTTGAAGTTTTTGTAGCTGTGAATTCTGTCTCGCTCCATAAAGTCTCCCGATACATTTTTTGTGAAAACGGAAGTCATTTTCCGGTCCCTTCCGCCTTCGTTTCTGCACCCATCTTAGCACAGAAAAGCGGAATTGAAAAGAGGAAAGAACGGCTTTTTCGGTTGACTTCCTTCCGCTGACAGTCTATAATCAAAACGGCCGGAAAATCCGGCGGGAAAACACAGGTTTTTTCGGAAAAAGAGTTTTGTGAACAGGAAACGACGCTGATTATTTCAGCAGGAAATTATGGTATGAGATGATGAAAAAAGAGCAAAAAAAGATCCTGGCATTAAGCCTTGGCATTCTGATCCTTGCGGGAACGGTTCTCTCATCCTGTAGTCTGAGACCGGGGAGCGGAATTAAACAAACAGATACAGCAAAAACCGCAGAAACTTCGGAAGAAGCGGTGACGGAAACGGAGAGGACAAGGGAGGAGACGGCGGAAGAATCCGAGACAGAAATACCGGCGGAACCTTCATCCGGAACGCCCGCGGAAGAAACGACGGAAGAAACCACGGAAGAAACCACGGAAGCGCCTGCCGAAGAGCCTGCGGAAGAAACAACAGAGGAAACAACAGAAGAAACGACAGAAGAACCCGCGGAAGAATCCACGACCGAAGCGGTTCCTCTTCGAAATCCAGAGGAAATCATCGATACGACGACCACGCTTTATACCTACGACAAGATGCAGGACGATCTTCACTACCTGGCGGCAGTCTATCCGGATCTAGTGACGCTGTATTCCGCGGGAACGACGGAAGACGGGCGGGACCTTAGCTATGTGATTTTCGGAAATCCGGATGCCGAGCGGCAGATCTATGTCTGCGCGGCGACGCACGGCCGGGAGTACATGACACCGCAGCTTGTTATGCGCCAGCTCGCTTTTTACTGTACGGAATATGAGACCGGAAGCTATAACGGGATTCCGTTCAGTGAAATTTTTGAAAACACCTGTTTTTATGTCGAACCGATGGTAAATCCGGACGGCGTGACGATCTCGCAGCTTGGCGCGGAAGGTCTCAAAAGACAGGACCTCCGTGATAATCTCTATCAGATATTCCAGTCGGACCTTGCGAACGGAACCGCGGAATCATCGGATTATGCGGCTTATCTTGTGCGCTGGAAAGCGAACGCTCTCGGCGTCGACATCAACCGGAACTACTCCCCGGGATGGGATACCGTACATGAGCGTTCGGCGCCGTCAAGCACTTTCTACAAGGGGACGGAGCCCGGATCCGAGAAGGAAACCCAGGCGCAGATGAACATCATCAACAGCATGCAGAATCCCCTGATGGCGATCAGCTATCACTCCTACGGGGACCTTGTGTACTGGCAGTACGGGCAGCCGGAACCGCTGTGGTCGGAGAACCAGGCGCTCGCGCAGAACATTTCGAATATGACCGGGCAGTATCTGGCGGGGTATTCCAATGAAGCCGGCTTCTCCAACTGGTGCATTATTGAAAAAGGCCTGAAATCCGTAACCGTGGAGACCGGAACCGTACCCACGCCGCTGCCTCTGGACCAGTTTGCGGAGCTCTGGCAGGAACACAGGTATATCTGGGCGATGCTGGCGACGGTGTACTGAAAAACTTCGACGGAATCATAAATTATCAGGAGGCAGTAAACTCATGGAAATCAAAGAGCAGATTCAGGCGCTTTCCGAAGAAATCTTCGGGAACCTCGGACGCCTTGTCAGGTATGATTCGAAAGCTTCGGAAGCACTTCCCGGGAAACCGTTTGGAGAAGGACCGGCGGCGGTTCTTTCGGAAGCGCTGAAAATCGCGGAAGAACTGGGATTTCGGACTGTAAACCTCGACAATTACTGCGGATACGCGGAGTTCGGCGAAGGCAGGGAAATCATCGGAATCGCCGGGCATCTCGATATTGTTCCGGCCGGTGACGGCTGGCATACGGATCCCTTCACAATGACCCGGATCGGCGACCGGTATTACGGGCGCGGTACGACGGACGATAAGGGGCCGGTGATCGCAGGCCTGTATGCGATGAAACTCCTCCGGGACTCCGGCGTGAAGCCTGATAAAAGGATCCGTCTGATTATGGGCTGCAACGAAGAGACCGGCTCCCGCTGCATGAGGCATTATAATGAAGTCGAAGAAGAACTGTCCTCAGGCTTCACGCCGGACGGCAGTTTTCCCTGTATTTACGGGGAAAAAGGCGGTATGGCGATGAAGGCGGAGAGCAAAAAGACAAAGATTCTCGACATGCACGGCGGTTTTGTTTTCAACGCGGTCTGCCATCAGTGCACGACCGTGATTCCGGCGGGCGAAGTCCCGAAGGAAGCGCTGGAGCAGGCCCTGTCCGAAACCGCGCTCAAAAGCTTCAGCGTGACGGAAGAATGCGGAAAGATCAGCATTTTCGCGGAAGGCCTCGCAGCGCATGCATCGACGCCGCTTCTTGGGATCAACGCCGCTGGCTGCACGATGGAAGCGCTTGAAAGTGCCGGATTTGAAGATGATTTTGTAAAGTTTTACAATGACAGGATCGGTACGAAATGCGACGGCTCCGGCTGCGGTCTGAAATATGAGGACGATTACGGTCCGCTGACTTTCAATAACGGCATCGTCAGCATGAAAGACGGCGTGATCACCTGCACGCTGGACATCCGGGTGCCGGTAATAGTCGGAAAAGAGCAGCTTCTTAGTTCCGTGAAGCCTTATCTAGAGCATCAGGGCGGAACCCTGACGGTTCTCCATATCGGCGAGCCGCTGTTCTATCCGAGAGAATCGCCGCTCGTCGATGCCCTCTACAGCGCATATAAGGAAGTTACGGGCGATACGGAACACGAACCGATGGTGATCGGCGGCGGAACCTACGCAAAATCCCTCAAAAACATCATCGCTTTCGGTCCGGAGATGCCCGATACGGACTATCGGATTCACAACGCCGATGAATTCCTGATCATTCCGGAATACCTGAAGTCGATCGAAGTCTATCTCAGGGCGATAGAGAATCTGCTGAAAATCTGAGGGAAAATATGTGCCGTCTGTACAGCCTGAATAAAACCGAACAGATCATAAGAGGACTGGCGCCGCTGATCCGCGGGATTTCTTCGGATTACAGTGTTCCGGAAGCGCTGATCAAAGCGGTTCTGTATCGTGAAATCAAGGAAATCGATTTGATGGACATTCTTGTTGACGCAGTTGTCGGAAACCGGATGCTGTCTTCTTTGCTTCACCGCACGGACAGTTCGACAGGCTACGGACAGATCTTCTCATGGGTTGCGATCGACGCACTGCATTTTGCGGAGGAGCGGGGGTTTGAAAATGCGGCAAACCTCGGCCTTCCGACAGAACATCCGCTGTCAAAAAACAGCCCGGAAGACCGGCGGCTTGTATGGCTCAGGCTTCATAACGACCGCGAATTCAATCTGCGCATGTCTGCGCTGAACCTGCTTTCGTGTGCTTCTGAAATGACGGGAAAGACGGACTTTTCCGCCATGAATGAAGAAGAGCTGAAACGGACGCTGAGCCGTTACAATGCGGATACGAAACAGGTCACAGCCTACGGGGAGGAAACTTTCGGCTATTACCTGCGTTACCTTCGGGGAGGAATATGAGCATCTATACACATCGCATAAAATACTATGAAACCGACCGGATGGGCGTAACGCACCATTCAAACTATATCCGTTTCATGGAGGAGGCCAGGGTCGAATTCCTGAGGGAAATCGGCTGGGATTACGCAAAACTCGAGGAAACCGGCGTGATTTCTCCTGTGACGGAGGTTTCCTGCAGCTATAAAAAGACTTCCACCTTTGACGATGTGCTGGAGATAGAGGTCCGTGTGGAAGATGTCTCAGGGGTCCGCTTCAGCTTCCTTTACCGCATGCAAAAAGAAGACGGTACGCCGGTCGCAAAAGGCCGTTCCGTACACTGCTTCCTGAACGAAAAAGGGCTTCCGGTCCGCATCAACCGGGATTACCCGGAGTTTTATGAGACGCTCCTGAAGCTTCGGGATGCGAAGGAAGACTGAAGTCCTTTTCGGGCAGGGAAGAGAGTATGGAGAGTATGAATGAACACAGACCTTAAAAAAAGAATCACCATGGACCCCTCGGGTTTCGTGGTACTTGCGGACTTTGTTCCGGGCATTATCCAGGAAATCCGCTATCACTCGACCTATAATTTCATCGGCGAACGGATCGATGGCTACGAGGAGCCGGTCGCGCTTCTTACGATTGAAGCTGCGAGGGCGCTGAAGGCCGTTGCCGGTGAATTGAACGTTTACGGCTATCGGCTGAAGATCTTTGATGCCTACCGTCCGGCGAATGCGGTGCGGCAGTTTGTGCTCTGGGGGATCGAGGACACGGATATCCGCATGAAGCCGTATTTTTACCCGGACCTGCAGAAACAGGAGCTTTTTTCCGGCGGATATATCGCAAAGCAGTCCAGCCACAGCCGGGGATCAGCCGTCGATCTGACGCTTCTTGACATGAAGACCGGGAAAGAACTGGATATGGGCGGCCCCTTTGACTTCTTCGGAGCGCTTTCACATCCCTCGTATCGGGGCATCACCGACGAACAATATGAAAACCGGATGCTCCTGCAGCACGCGATGCTCCGGAACGGTTTCCTGCCGCTTGACTGCGAATGGTGGCATTTCATGCTGAAGGATGAGCCCTATCCGGATGTGTATTTCGAGTTTCCGGTATCGGCGCGGTATTTGAAAAGATAGGAGAAAACGTATGAAAATCGGTTTTATCGGTCTTGGCATCATGGGTCATCCCATGTTCCTGAACATCGCAAAAAAACACGATGATGAAGTGTTCTGCACGGATATTCACTATGAATCCGCAGTGAAAACCGCGGAGGAGGCGCTTTCGTCCGGCGCGAGAGCCGCTGCGGTTTCCGGAAACCTTGAGCTTGCAGAAAAAGCGGATCTGATCATTTCGATGGTTCCGCGTTCCGAGGATTCGCTCTCGGTCTACCGGGAAATCCTCCCGGCGCTCGGACCCGGAAAAATCTGCATCGACATGAGCACGATCGATCCCGCGGTTTCCGTGGAGATCGCGGCTTTTGTAAAGAAAACCGGTGCGGAGTTTGCCGACGCCCCGGTTGTGAAATCCCAGGCGGCGGCCATTGCGGGGAAACTCGGCATCTATGTCGGATCCACCCCGGAGCTTTTCGAAAAAATCCGTCCGATTCTCTCCTATATGGGCGAAACCATCCTGTACCTCGGGGAGAACGGCAAGGGTCTTGTGATGAAAATCTGCCACAACGCGCTCGTTTCCCAGATCCAGAACGGCGTGAATGAGACCAGCGAACTCGCGCGAAGATCCGGCATCGACGCCCGGACCTATGTCAGGGCAATCGCGGCCGGCGGCGGACAGAACGCCTATCTTGACAATCATGTCGAAATGCTTGCCGAGAATGTTTTCCCAGCGGCTTTTACCGTACAGAATGCGGCGAAAGACGTACACATCTGCCTCGATCTCGCATCGCGTACCGGCCTACCGATGCCGGGAGAAGAGAACGCGGTGAAGGTATTTGACAAGGCGATGGAAATGGGCTTTGCGAAGGAAGACTGGGCAGCGACAGTGAAAGCATACAGGGAACTTGCGGAGTAATCGCTTTATTCTGCCGGGGAGCTGGGATCAGAAGAGGAGATGCAATGAAATACGAACTGAAAAACAGAACGCTTCGGATCGAGGCGGATACATACGGCGCGGAACTCCACAGCATCTGTTCCGTGCCGGACGGAAAGGAATACCTGTTCGACGCGGACCCGCAGTACTGGAAGCGGCATGCACCGGTTCTCTTTCCGATCGTCGGGAGCCTGAAAGACAAAAAGCTGCTGATCGGCGGGCTGGAATATCCGATGGGCCAGCACGGCTTCGCGCGGGATATGGAATTCAGGCTTTCGGAAAAAACGGAGGATTCGCTGCTTTTCGTGCTGGAGTCCTCGGAAGAAACCAGAGCGCGCTTTCCTTATGATTTCAGGCTTTCGACCGGTTATCGGCTTTCGGGTACGGAGATTGCCGTCACGTGGCAGGTGGAAAACACCGGAAGCTCGGAAATGCATTACCAGATCGGCGGTCATCCGGCTTTTTACTGTCCGGTGGATTCGTTTTTGGAGAAGCAGAGTGATTACTTCCTGAAATTCGACAGCGGGAAGCCGCTGAGTTATAAACTGCTGAATTCCGACGGCCTTCTTGACTGGCCGGTGTATTCGCTGGAAACAGACGATGGATACTGCGGGATTACGGAAGATTTCTTCGACCGGGACGCTTTGATCATTGAAGGCGGGCAGTCAAAGGCGGTTTCTCTTTGCCGTCCGGACAGAAAGCCGTATCTCACGGTTCTTTTTGACGCGCCGCTTTACGGTATCTGGTCTCCGGCGAAGAAACAGGCACCCTTTGTCTGCATCGAGCCCTGGTGGGGCAGGGCGGACCGCGCGGACTTCTTAGGAGACATCTCGGAACGCGAATACGATCAGGCGCTTCAGCCCGGGGAATCAAAGATGTACGGCTTTACGATCCGCATTGACGATATCCTGAACCGTCCAGACTATCTGTATCATCCGGAGAACTGCCCCTGTATCGGAGGAAAAGAACGGGGCTGCCCGAACAACGGAAACTGCGAAGCCTGTTTCAGGAACCATCATGAGAGAAACGGTTTTACGGCCTGCGAACGCAAATACCTTCAGGAAAAGTGAGAACATCTGCCCATGTATGATCCGAAAACCAGTAAATATCCGTATCCTGCGGAAACGGACCGGCATTATCTCGTCGTAAAAAAGAACGACGGAACGGTATTTGACCGCAATTACCCCTATATCGACCGCTCGAAGGGCTTTCTGTTCCGGCAGAAACTGGTCCGGCTCGGACTCAGGCTGATCGTTTTTCCGCTGGATTATATCCGGCTCGGACTGCGTGTCCGGGGGAAGGAAAACCTGAAAAAGCATAAGGATGTGATCGACAAGGGCATCATTTCCTGCAGCAATCATGTGCATATGTGGGATTATATCTCGATCATGAATGCCGTGAAGCCCAATAAAACCAATGTCTTATGCTGGGCACCGGATGTGAGCGGCGAAAACGGAACGCTGATCCGGCTTACGGGCGGAATTCCGATCCCGGAAGGGGACCTGAGGGCGACAGCGGTTTATGTCCGGGAAGTGCAGCGGCTCCTGAATGATGGAGGCTGGCTTCAGGTTTATTCCGAGGGCAGCATGTGGGAATACTACGCGCCGATCCGGCCGTTCAAACACGGCGCGGCCTTTTTTGCCTGCCGCTTCGATAAGCCGATCCTTCCGATGGGCTTTTCCTACCGCAAACCGGGCTGGATCCGGAAGCACATTTTCCGACAGATCGCGCTTTTTACGCTGACGATCGGGGAACCGCTGTACCCTGATCCGGCGCTTTCGAAGGGAGACCGGGAGGAAGACCTCACGAGGCGCTGCCATGAACAGGTATGCCGACTCGCCGGAATCGAGCCTTCGGAGAATATTTATCCGCCGATTTTCAATGATTCGAAGCGGATAGACTACTATACGACGGAGTACGGGATCGGATACAGGGGGTCCTGGTAAGCCCGAATGTCATTTCTGGCGAAGCTGGCCGGGAAATCCCATCCGGATGCCGAGCACAACCGGGATGAATCTCTCGGCTGAAAACTGCGGTTTCCGCTCAAAATGACAATTATACAGAAATTCGGAGAAGATGAACAATGAATATACTGGTCCTGAACGGTTCGCCTGCGGGGGAGGAGAGCATCACCCTGCAGACGCTGAAATATCTGGAAATCCTGCATCCGGAGCATGAGTGGCGGGTGATTCACGCCGCCCGGAGGATCCGGGCGATGGAGAAGGATTTTTCGGAAGCGAAAGAGCATCTTCAATGGGCGGAGCTTCTGATATTCGCCTATCCCGTATATACTTTTCTTGTGCCGTCCCAGCTCCACCGCTTTCTTCAATTGATGGAGGAGAGCGGTCTGGACTTTTCCGGAAAATTCGTGACGCAGGTATCAACTTCGAAGCATTTTTACGATTCCACGGCGCACGAATTCATCCGTGAAAACTGCCTGGATCTCGGGCTTTCCTATATCCCGGGGCTTTCGGCGGATATGGAGGACCTGCTGTCGGAACAGGGAAGAAAGGACGCGCGGCAGTTTTTTGAACACCTGATGTTCAGTACAGAAAGAGGATACACACAGAAGAAAGCCGCCCCGGAGGTTTTTGAAGCGCCGGTTCCGCTTAATGAAGCATCCCTTCCCAGGGAAGCAGTAAAAAAGCGGACCGATAAAAAGGTGGTTCTCGTTGCGGACCTCCCGCCGGAAAACAGCCGCCTTCAGTCCATGATTTCGCGTTTTCAGGAAGTGCTTCCGTATGAATGCAGCCTGATCAACATTTACGATTTTCCTTTTGCGGGCGGGTGTCTTGGCTGCTTCCACTGCGCTTCCGACGGGAAATGCATCTATAAGGACGGCTTCGACAGCTTCCTCCGGGACAGGATCCAGAGCGCGGACGCGACGGTTTACGCCTTCTCGGTGCAGGAACATTCGATGGGCGTCCGATTCAAGACCTATGACGACCGCCAGTTCTGCAACGGCCACCGGACGGTCACGATGGGAAGCCCGGTCGGATACCTTGCGGACGGCATGCTGAGCCGGGAAGAAAACCTTCGGACCATGCTTCACGCGCGGGCCGGCGTCGGCGGAAATTATCTTGCGGGAATCGCATGCAGCGAAGACCCGGCGGTCGATGCGGCAATCGACCGGATGTCGGCCGAACTTTCTTACGCGCTGGAGTGCGGCTACACACAGCCCGCGGATTTCTACGGCGCGGGCGGGAAGAAGATTTTCCGCGACCTCATTTACCAGATGCAGGGCCTGATGCGGGAAGACCACCGCTTCTACAAAAAGCACGGCTTCTATGACGATTTCCCGCAGAAGCACCGGGGGAAGATCATGGCGATGTACCTTGTCGGCGGGATGATGAGAAACAAAAAACTGCAGAAGAAAATGGGCGGGAAAATGTCGGAAGGCATGCTGATGCCCTATGCGAAGGTGCTGAAAAAAGCGGAAGAGGAGAGAACATGACTGCACGAAAACTGACGAAGGAAGATCTTCCGGAAGCGAATATCATTTCTGCGCTGGCCTTCCATGTACGGACCGACGATCCGAAGAAAGTCGAGAATGATTTTATCGACGATCCGGCGGAGCAGTGGGGCGCCTTCTCGGATGAGGGCGTCATGACGGCGCGGGTCGTCAACAACCGCTTTGAGGCCTTTCTGGACGGACAGACCGTGAAAAACGGCGGGATCGGTGCGGTATCGACACTTCCCGAGTACCGGGATCGGGGAGCGGTCCGGGCAGTCTTTGAGATGCTGCTGCCGGAAGCATACAGGCAGGGGGAAGTGATTTCGACGCTCTATCCCTTTAATCACGCTTTTTACCGGAAATTCGGCTATGAAACGGTCTGCTACCGGAATATTTACCGTTTTGAGCCGGATGTCCTGCGGGAGTATGCGTTTCGTGGAACAGCGGAAATGTACCGGGAAGGGCAGCCGCTTGACGAATATGCCGCGCTCTACCGTGAATTTGCCCGCGGCTTCAACCTGATGCTTCAGCGAAGCGAAAAGGATATGAGGGAACGCTTTCAGGCAGTGCTTCTGAAAGACCGGAAGTTTACCTATCTTTTCAGAAACCCGCAGGGAGAAGCGAAGGCTTACCTGTGCTTCCAGGATGTCTATCACAATCCGGCGGCGATCCTGAAAACGGAGGATCTTGCGTGGAAGGACCGCGAAGGCTTTCAGATGATCCTCGGCTTCCTCGCGCGCTTTTCCGCGGATTACGGGGAAATCCAGCTGAGCCTGCCTGCGGGCGTGGAACTCTGGTCTGTAATTCATTCGCCGCGCTCCTATGATATCACAAAAGAAAGCCGGCAGGATTACATGATCCGGGTTATCAACGCAAAGAAACTCCTCGGGGTCATAAAACTGCCGGAAAACTGCAGTTTCGTGATCCGCATCACGGATGAACAGATTCCGGAGAATAACGGAACCTTCCGGGTGATGATCGGGGGTCAGGGAGAAGACGCGGCGGATTCCGGCGCAGCTTATTCCGGAAACAATGTTTTTCCGACCGATGCGGCCCCGGATCTTGCGGTTTCCGTGCGCGCGCTCGGGCAGATAGCCTGCGGCGCTGCAGACTTCCTGGAAGCAATGCTTCGCGAAGATGTGGAAGTTTTCTGGAACGAAGAAATTCTTCGCCGGGTCTTTGTCCGGAAACCGATCCTGATTCTGGATCATTTTTAAAAATCGATAAGGATTTGGAGGCTTATGAATATGGACGGAAATGCATCCGGCTCCGGCGAGAGTTACCAGGACCTGAATTCCCGGACGATCGACCGCTGGATCGAAGAGGGCTGGGAATGGGGACAGCCGATTTCCCATGAAATCTATGAAAAGGCGCTGCAGGGTGACTGGGATGTGGTCCTCACGCCGACAAAGCCGGTACCGAAATCGTGGTTCGGCGATCTTTGGGGAAAGCGCGTTCTCGGACTTGCCTCCGGCGGCGGGCAGCAGGGGCCGATTTTTGCGGCCGCAGGCGCGGATGTCACGATTCTCGACTACTCGGAGAAACAGCTTGAATCGGAGCGTTTTGTCGCCGCCCGCGAAGGCTATGAAATCAAAACCGTCCGGGCGGACATGACGAAGCCATGGCCTTTCCCGGACGAATCCTTCGATCTCATATTTTTCCCCGTCGCGAACTGCTACATCGAGTCGATGGAACCGGTATGGAAAGAAGCTTCCCGCGTCCTCGTACCCGGCGGGCGTATCCTTTCCGGCCTTGACAACGGCTTCAATTTCCTCTTTGATGAGGAAGACGAGAGCCGCATCGTCGGAACCCTTCCCTATAATCCGCTGAAAAACCCCGCTCAGATGGCGGAACTGATGGCCGGCGACTATGGCGTCCAGTTCTCCCACAGCATTTCGGACCTTCTGGGCGGCCAGATCCGCTGCGGTCTCCGCCTCCTCGATATCTACGACGACACCAACGGCTCCGGACTGCTTCATGAGCATGGTGCGCCCTGTTTTTATGCGACGCTTTCGGTAAAGGAGTAACAGCCGGAGAAAGCTCTTTATACTGCTTCTGCAGAACGCTGCCCGGAGGGAAGCAACTCTCCGGGCAGCGTTCTGCAGAAATATAAAGAGCGGACAGGCTGTTAAGCTCAGGCGCTGAAGAAACTGTGAAACGCCGGCAGCGCATAGGCGAACTTCTTACTCATCTCATCGATCGCTGCGAAGTCCCCGGCGGAGATTTCGAAATCGCAGGCCTTTACGTTGTCTTCGACCTGGTCGGGGCGTTTCGCGCCGACGATCGGAGCGGTGATGAAGGACTCCTGCATGCACATGCGGAGTGAGAGCTGCGCGAGCGTTACGCCGTATTTCTCTGCGAATGGACGGAGCGCATCGACAAAATCGATGGCCTGTGAGAAGTAAGGCTCCTGGAAGAGGGAAGCGCGGTTCCGGCCGTCGCCTTCGGGGAATTTGTAACCTTTCGGGAACTTTCCGGTCAGGATGCCCTGCGCAAGCGGAGAGTAAGGGATAACGCCGATGCCTTCTTCTTCGGCATAGGCAAGGCTGTCATTGTCCTGATAACGCCACAGGAGCGACCAGCAGGGCTGCAGCACGTCGACTTCGCCGTATTTCCGGGCTTCGATGATTTGTGCTTTGCTGAAATTCGAGAGGCCGATGCAGCGGACTTTTCCTTCGCTTTTCAGCTTCATCAGCTCGCCCATCGTGTCTTCGATCGGATCGCCTTTTCTTGTCGGCCAGTGGATGAAGTAGATGTCGACATAGTCCTGTCCGAGGTCGCGGAGGCTCTGTTCGAAGGTCGGACGGACGTCTTCTTTGGCAAGTTTGCTGAAGGGAAGCTTGGTGCTGATCACGATTTTGTCGCGGTCATAGCCTTTGATCGCTTCGCGGACGAGATTCTCCGAGTGCCCTCCGCCGTAAGCGGGCGCTGTATCGAGCGCGTAGATGCCGTGTTCGATGGCGCTCTTGATCGCTGCGATGGACTTCTGGTCTTCCGCGCCGGTGAAATAGGTGCCGCCGATTGCCCAGCAGCCGAAAACCTGCTCCGGGATCACGACGGAGCTTTTGCCGAGTTTGTAGTTTTTCATGGGGGTCTCCTTTCAGATTGTCGGGCAAAGAAATCAGGAATTGCTTTTCCCTGCCACTTATGGTAGAATCTTTTGACAGCCTTCTGTATTATCCGCATCAAGAACGCTGTTTTGAAGCAGGAATGCTTCGTAAATACTTGGGTTTATTTTAGACAGGATTCATCTAATTGTCAACTGAAAAAACCATGAAAGGGAAGCAATGATCAGAAACATCATTTTGGACATGGGAAATGTACTCCTGACCTACGAGCCGGAAACATATGCCGAAAGACTGTGCACCGGGGAGGCCGCTCCGATTATACTCAGGGAACTGTTCCTCGGACCGGACTGGGCAAAGCAGGATCTCGGGCTTCTCGGGAAACGTGAGCTTTTTGACCTCGTGAAAAGCCGGGTACCTTCCGGATTCCATGCGGATCTCCGGAATGCAATAGACCACTGGTCGGACCTGATGAAGCCGCTTCCAGGCGCATCGGGGTTCCTCTGCGAAATGCACGATCAGGGATATCGCCTTTATGTGCTCAGCAATGCGGGATATGACTTTCATGAATATTTTCCCCAACATTATGATACGGGGCTGTTTTCAGGGATCGTCGTTTCCTGCGACCTTCATATCACAAAGCCGGACAGACGCATTTATGAGTATCTCCTGCAAAAATACAGTCTGAATCCTGCGGAATGCATCTTTGCGGACGATATGCCCGTAAACGTCCTGGGAGCGGAGAAGTGCGGGATATCAGGCTTCCTGTTTCAGGGAGATTTTAATACGCTCCGGGAGCGGATAAGAAAGTCTTAACCCGTTAAAATAAAAGTTTTAAATCCTGAAAGAAGTCCTTGCTAATGGGCTTCTTTTTGTTTATAATATAATAGCTTATATATGGGCGAATCCGGCTTTTTCATAAAATTACCGTCCGACGGCGGGACGGAAGACATCAGTATGGAGGTACCTATGGATATTAAGAAATTCGGTATTACGGAAAAAGGAGAGGAAACTTCCCTGATCACGCTGAAAAACTCGAAAGGCATGATTGCGGAACTGACGGATATGGGCGCGTCCCTTGTGAGCCTGATTGTTCCGGACAAAGACGGAAATCCTGTGGATGTGGTGCTCGGCTATCCGAAGTCCGAGGATTACGAACACAACGCGAACTGCTACGGCGCAACGATCGGCCGGAACGGAAACCGCATCGAAAACGGGCATTTCGTCATCAACGGAAAAGAGTACCAGATGGTGCGGCATCCCTTAAACGGCCACAACCTGCACAGCCAGCCCGACACCTTCTATACGAGGAAATGGAACTTCACGACGGAAGACGGCCCGGATGCCGAATCCGTGACCTTCAGCCTGTATTCCCCGGACGGCGACCAGGGCTTCCCCGGAAACATGGATATCGAGGTGACCTATACCCTCACGGAAGACAATGAGCTCATGATCGATTATTACGGTTTTTCCGACCAGGACACCGTGATGAATATGACGAACCACAGCTATTTCAACTTAAACGGCGAAGGTTCGGGCGATATCCTGAACCATAAGGTGACCCTGTATTCCGACTATATCACCGAGACCGACGCCGGGCTCATCCCGAACGGAAATCTCACCGATGTCACCGGCACGCCTTTTGACTTCAGGGAAGGCAAGACGATCGGACAGGACATCGGCGCTGATAACGAAGCATTAAGAAACGGAAACGGCTACGACCACAACTTCGTCGTCAACGGCGGGAAGCGGCAGGAAGATGCGCAGCTCGTCGGCAAGTGCGTCGGAGACCGGAGCGGCATCGTGATGGAGATCTATACCGACCTCCCGGGCATGCAGATGTATACCTCGAACGGCATGGAACAGCCAAACGGCAAGAACGGACACGCGTATCATAATAACGGCGCGGTCTGCTTCGAGACCCAGTTTGCACCGAACGCCGTGAATATCCCGGAGTTTGAGTCTCCGGTCATCAAGGCGAACACCGAAGTTACGACCCTGACGGTTTACCGTTTCTGTACCGAGTAAGCCGCATGGGCAAAAACCTGTATATCGCGGAGAAGCCGAGCGTCGCGCAGGAGTTCGCCCGGGTCCTCGGGATTCGTGCTGAGAGAAAAGACGGATACCTTGAGGCGGACGACAGCATCGTAACCTGGTGCGTCGGACATCTCGTGACCATGTCCTATCCGGACGCCTACGATCCGGCGCTGAAGAAGTGGAGTATGAATACGCTCCCCTTTATCCCGGATAACTGGAAGTATGAAATCATCGATTCCGTCAAAAAACAGTTCGGAATCGTGTCAAAGCTCCTGACCCGTGCAGACGTCGATACAATCTATGTCTGCACGGACTCCGGACGCGAGGGCGAATACATTTACCGGCTGGTGGCGCAGGAAGCGCATGTTTCCGGAAAATCCGAGAAAAGGGTCTGGATCGATTCACAGACCGAAGAAGAGATCAGGCGCGGGATCCGGGAGGCGAAAGACCTCTCCGAATATGACAATCTTGCAAGCTCCGCCTATCTCCGAGCCAAAGAAGACTACCTTATGGGCATCAATTTCTCCCGCGCGCTGACGCTGAAATTCGGATCGGTTGTCGCGGGGACGCTTCGGGAGCAGCGGGCGGTGCTTTCCGTCGGGCGCGTCATGACCTGTGTTCTCGGTATGGTCGTGCGGCGCGAGAGGGAGATCCGCTCCTTTGTGCCGCAGAAATTCTATCGCGTGCTTGCGGGGATTCGGCTCGGTTCGGACCGTATCGAAGGCGAGTGGCGCGCTGTGAAGGGCTCGCAGTATGAAAACCACCCGGCGCTGTATAAAGAAAACGGCTTCAAAAAACGGGAAGACGCGGAAAATCTTGTGAGATTTCTCTCGGAGGATCCGCCGCTCCAGACCGAAGTCCTTTCCTGTGAAAAGAAGACCGAAACGAAGAAAGCGCCGCTTCTCTACAACCTTGCGGAGCTTCAGAACGAATGCTCCAGACGCTTTAAAATCAGCCCCGACCAGACGCTTCAGATCGTACAGAATCTGTACGAAAAGAAACTTGTAACCTATCCGAGAACCGATGCCAGAGTACTGTCATCGGCGGTCGCGAAAGAAATTTCGAAAAATATAAGCGGGCTTAAAAATATACCCGAACTTGCGCCTTTTGTCTCGGAAATCCTCGAAAAGAAGAGTTATGCCGGCATCGGAAAGTCCATATATACGGACGACAAAAAAATCACGGACCATTACGCAATCATACCGACCGGGCAGGGGCTTTCGGCACTGAATTCGCTGAAAAATCTTGAAAAGCAGGTGTATGACGTGATCTGCCGGCGTTTTTTGAGCATTTTCTATCCGCCGGCGAAATATACGAAGGTTGCGCTTGTGACCGGGAGAAAGAGCGAATCCTTTTTCTCGAACTTCCGGGCGCTCGCGGAAAAAGGCTATCTCGAGGTCCTCGGGACAAAGGATTCTTCCGCCGGGAAAGACGAGAAGGAGGAGGAGAAAACCCTGAGCGAAAAACTGCTCTCGGAGCTTCAGAAACTGAAAAAAGGTTCGCTGCTTCCGGTATCGGAGTTTTCGGTCAAAGAAGGCGAAACGACGCCGCCGAAGCGCTACAGCTCCGGATCCCTGATCCTGACCATGGAAAACGCGGGCCAGTTCATCGAGGATGAGGAGCTGCGTGCGCAGATCAAGGGTGCCGGCATCGGCACAAGCGCGACCCGCGCCGAGATTTTGAAAAAGTTAGTGGGGAACCGTTATCTGAACCTGAACAAAAAAACACAGATCATCACCCCGACCCAGACCGG
>CACYBV010000371.1 GCA_902772745.1 uncultured Eubacteriales bacterium | reverse complement strand
CGTGGAAAAAGATCAACAGCCCGATGATCAGGATAAAGGCGATGATACTTACAAACGTTGACAATTTAGCACCTCATACACCAAGCGTTCCGTCTCCAGGATCTCCGGAAGAGACGGATTGTCAATAAATGGTACTGCAGAAAGCGCTGTTTCCACAGCTTCCGTAATCGCAGGGAAGCCGATTTCTCCTCCGAGGAATTTCGCGACCGCCCACTCGTTCGCCGCGTTGAATACAGTCGGAGCCGATCCGCCCTGTTTTCCGACGCGGACCGAAAGATCCAGCGCCCGGAATACCATAGGATCCGGCTTTTCCACCGTGATAGCGCCGATAGCAGAGAAATCCAGCCGTTTTCCCGGGAGGAACCGCCGCTCCGGATAATACAGCGCGTACTGAATCGGGAGTTTCATATCCGGCGTCCCGAGCTGGGCGATTACCGCACCGTCCTCGAATTCCACCATGGAATGAATGATAGACTGGGGCTGCACAACCACCTCGATATCGTCATAATCAACGTCGAACAGCCAGTGCGCCTCCATAATCTCAAGGCCTTTGTTGACCATCGTCGCGCTGTCGATCGTAATTTTCCGCCCCATCGACCAGTTCGGATGCCGGAGGGCGTCGGCGATTGTCACCTTTTCGAGCTGTTCTTTCGAGAAGCCGCGGAAAGGCCCGCCGGATGCCGTGAGATGGATCTTCGCGATCCGGTTTCCCGCCCTGCCCTGCAGGCACTGGAAAATCGCCGAATGCTCCGAATCCACCGGCAAAAGCCGGACGCCGTATTCCCGGATCATCGGCATAATGAGATGGCCTGCCGTCACGAGCGTTTCCTTATTGGCAAGCGCAATGTCCTTCCCGGCGCGTATCGCTTCCATCGTCGGCCGGATGCCGATCATTCCGACAACGGCGGGCACCGTGATTTCTGCGGATTCCACCGAAGAAGCCTCAACAAGACCCTCCATCCCGCTCACGACTTTTACAAAGAGGTCTGAAACGCGGGTTCTGAAATCCTTTGCCCGTTCTTCATCGTAAACACACACGAGCTCCGGAAGAAATTCACGCGTCTGTTTTTCAAGAAGATCAATATTCCTGTGCGCCGCGAGAGAAGCCACGCGAAGATCGCGCTGCTCCCGGACAATTTCAAGGGTCTGCGTGCCGATCGAACCCGTAGACCCCAAAAGCGCAATTGTTTTCATGATTCTGTTCCTGATGAGTGCTGAAATTTACCTGATAAACAGTTTGACTACATAGAACACGACCGGAGCCACAAAAAGCACCGAATCAAAACGGTCCAGAAGCCCGCCGTGTCCTGGCATGATTTTGGAAAAATCCTTGATATTATGGCTGCGTTTGAAAGCGGAAGCCGCAAGATCGCCGACCATTGAAATCAGCGCCGCCGCAAGGCAGGCTGCGCAGCAGGCCAGTATCGGATAATCGATCAGAGAGAACTGCCCGCCGAAAAGCGCACCGTATCCCGCGCCGAGGCCCGCTGCCCCGATAACGCCGCCGACAGCCCCTTCAACGGTCTTTTTCGGGCTCAGATCCGGCGCCATTTTATGCTTCCCGATCAGGATTCCGACGATGTAGGCAAAGACATCACAGCCCCAGGATCCCAGAAGGATCAGCCACAGGAGAAATACGCCGTCCTCCATCGTACGGATGCGGTACATGAAGCTCAGTAAGAATACCGTATAAAACAGGCCGAAGAAAGCGTACACCGCTTCTTTTGCATCGGTATGAACAAAGTGGAAAACATAGACGCCGATAACGGCAAAAAGGCCGAAAACGAGCGCAGCCGGAATGTATTCGTCGAGCCCGAGTGCAAGAAACACCCACAAAGCCGCAGCGCCGGCATAACCCGCGATTCCGACAGGGCGCTTTTCAACCCCGGCCATTTTATAGAATTCCCAGAGACAGGCAAGACTGATTGCCGCCGTAACGGCAAAGAAATACCATCCGCCGAAAATACCGGATGTTACGACGAACGCCAGCAGAATAATTCCGCTGACAAAGCGTATCGCCACATTTTTGAAATCGATTTTTTTTACTTTTCCAGACATGTATTCCTCTGAAATACGTTATTCTGCGCCGCTTTTTCGGATATCGTCTCTCATCCCGGAGGACATCCGCAGTCTATGAGAAGCACGGATGTTTTCTCAGGACAGGACGCCCCCGTACCTGCGTTCCCGTTTATTGAAGCTTTCAATCGCCTTTACAAGTTCCTCGTTTGAAAAATCCGGCCACAGCACATCGGTCACATAAAACTCCGTATAAGCGCACTGCCACAGGAGGTAATTGCTGAGCCGAAGCTCCCCGCCGGTGCGGATCAGAAGGTCCGGATCGGGGAACTCTGCGGTATCCAGCTGCCCCGAAATCATCTCTTCCGTCACGTCCTCCGGCGACATCTCTCCCGCCCGGACCTTTTCGGCGATCTTTTTTACGGCGCGCCGCATTTCGTCCCGGGCTCCGTAATTCACCGCAATCACAAAAGTCAGGCCGGTATTGTCCCCGGTTTCCCGTTCGAGCCGACGGATGCCGTTCTGAATATCTTCCGTAAACTTTGAAAGGTCTCCGATCATCCGGACGCGGACGTTGTTGTCCTTCGCGATCACGAGAAGCCGCCGCATATAAAAGCGGAACAGCGTCATCAAAGCCGACACTTCTTCGGAATCGCGCTTCCAGTTTTCGGTGGAAAAGCCGTAAACCGTGAGATAACGGATTCCGAGTCTGGCTGCCCATTCGACACATTTTTCAACGGTTTTGCAGCCTTCCTTATGTCCCATCGGCCGCGGAAGCCCGCGTTTTTTCGCCCAGCGGCCGTTGCCGTCGAGGATGATTGCGACGTGTGCGGGGATTTTCAGTTCTTCATTCATTTCCATTTCCCACGAAAAGAAGGCGACCTGAAAAGCCGCCTTTCTGTTTTTGATCAGATAGTCATGACCTCGTCGGTCTTCTTCGCCGCCGCTTCATCAATCTTTTTGATGTACTGGTCGGTCAGTTTCTGGCTCTCTTCCTCGCCTTCCTTGCGGTCGTCCTCGGTAATCTCCGAAGCCTTTTCCATCTTCTTGATCTGCTCATTCGCATCGCGGCGGATGTTGCGGATCGCAACCTTTGCCTCTTCGGCTTTCTTCTTGATATCCTT
>CACYBV010000370.1 GCA_902772745.1 uncultured Eubacteriales bacterium | reverse complement strand
TCAGCAGATGTTCTTTTGCCTGTTCGGAGGTAAGGCCTGAAATACGTTCCAGTTCCTTGGTTATCTGCGCCGTCTTCTGGTCAATCTCGGAATACTTTTTGTTCAGCCCTTCTTCCCGCGCCGACAGATTCGCTTCACGCTTCTCCATCGTCTCGGCTTTTCGGTCAAGTGCCTCCTCCTTATTGGAAATACGGCGCTCGGATTTCTGGATTTCATTCCTTCTGTCGCGGATCTCGCGATCGAGCTCGTTTTTCTGGCGGAGCGATTCCTCCTTGACCTCTAAAAGGGCCTCCCTTTTGGTGTTCTCTGCAGTTTTCAGGGCCTCGTCGATGATTTCTCTCGACTTCTGCTCCGCCGATCCGACTTTCTCGTTGAAAATCGTCTTCTGGCGGTTCTGACCGAGCCTGAAACAGATGACAGCTGCGGCAGCGATAACCACGACCGCCGCGATAATGACCGCGACGAACGCTGTTAAACTCACTGTAGCCACAGGAGTACCTCCTTTATTCAAGTTTCATTGTACACAAAACAACAGTCTGATTTTACACGGTTTTTCCGTTTTTGTCAAGTAGGTGTTTCATCCTTCACAGCATTGTGATCCCTTATGAGGAATCCTTTCCGTGCCTTCTTAAACGTTAAGCGTAATCTCCCGCCCCGAAGGCTGGTACTGCATAAAAGTCACGCCCGCCCGGGCAAGCATGCGCTTGCTGGCGCGGAATGCCGGCGTATCGCCGTATTTGTCGTCCGCATAGATCAGCGTGCGGATGCCCGACTGGATAATCGCTTTGGCACATTCATTGCAGGGGAACAGGGTAACGTACAGTTTCGCGCCCTCAAGAGAACCGCCGCGGTAGTTCAGAATCGCGTTCAGCTCACTGTGGGCGGTATAGAAATATTTGTTGTCTTCCCCCTCTCTTGACCAGGTGAATTCCGAATCCGGGATACCGTTCGGGAAGCCGTTGTAGCCGACCGACAGAATCCGGTTGGTCTCACTGACGATGCAGCAGCCGACCTGGGTGTTCGGATCTTTTGAGCGAAGTGCCGAAAGCATCGCTATTCCCATGAAATATTCATCCCATTTGATATAATCCGTACGTTCGTACATCCTGTTCCTCCTCGCAGAAAAAAGATGTTTTTGAGTCAGAGCTTATCCGCCCTGATCAGGTTTCCGCCGGCCGCTTTCAGAAGCCGGTTCATGATCGCGCCGCCGATATCATGCGCGGACATGTCTTCCGCATATATGATGTCGACCGGCAGAGAATCGAACTGCCGCAGCGAATCGAAAAGCCGGTGCGCGGCTTCCTCCGGGTTTTCAATGCTTCCCAAAGAAACTTTGAAGCCTTCGGGGAAACGGTCCATATGTTCGTCAAAAGTGAGAATTCCGGCCTTTTTTGAGGCTTTTCTCCGTATGGCGGATATAATATCGTCTTCTTGCCCGGAAACGATAAAAAGGGGCATTTTCGGCGCGTAGTGGCGGTATTTCATGCCCGGTGCTTTCGGGTGTTCCACAGAAACCGCATGAGAGACGATATTTTCTGCGCGTATTGCGGGATCAACCGTCACGGGCCCGATCACATCCTCAATTTCCCCGAGTGTAATGTAGCCGTAACGAAGCAGCACCGGCTCCGGTCCCGAGAGATCGATGATTGTGGACTCCACGCCGATCGGAACGTCGCCGCCGTCGATGATCTGCTCCACTCTTCCCCCGAGGTCCTCGATTACATGAGAAGCCTTCGTCGTTGACGGCCGTCCCGAAAGGTTTGCGGAAGGCGCCGCGACCGGAAACGGGACTGCCCGGAGAATCGCTTTTGCGACAGGATGGCTTGGCATGCGTACCGCGACCGTCGGGAGGCCGCCTGAGGTCCTGTCGGGAACGATATCCGACTTTTCGAATATGATCGTGAGCGGTCCGGGCCAGAAAGTCTTCATCAGTTTCTTTGCCTTCCCGGGGATTTTTTTCACGAGGGGACGAAGCTGCTTTTTATACCCGATATGCAGGATCAGCGGATTGTCGGATGGTCGGCCTTTGGCGGCGTAGATTTTCTCCGCCGAATCCCCGGACAGCCCGTTTCCGCCGAGTCCGTAAACCGTCTCCGTCGGAAACGCCGAAAGGCCGCCCGATGACAGCACCGCCGCGGCCTTTTCTGCAATCTCGCGGACCGGGATTTCCCGTACCGAAAGAACTTCCGTTTTCATTTTGCCGGAGTCCCTTCCGCAGCTGCCTGATCCGCTTTTTTCTTTTTTGCGTTTTCGATAATTTCCCAGATCTTGTAGTACCAGGCTGTGACGTACATGAAGGTCATGGCGCCAAGTCCGATTTTGAAAAACAGAACCGTACTCACCCGATAAACAAGTATCAGGCAGATAACAAAACAGATCATATTGCCGCGGATCAATCCCGCGAGTTCCTTCCGGATTAACTTCTTTTTCCCGACAACATCCTTTTTCGTCACCGTAAGCAGATAGGACATCAGCGCCGCGCCGAGGACGCCGCCGAAAGCCATGGCAAGCAGGCAGTCGATAAACGGCGCCTCGGGAAGCGTAAAGCCTTCGGTCTGGAACCAGGCCCCGTAGAAGGTCAGAAGCAGCCCCCCGACAGCGAATACCCAGATTACATATTTGTCTATAAACGCATATACTTTATCTTTCTTTTTCATACCTGAATCCCTTATGGCTTCATTTCTATCGTTTACCCGATCAGGTCGGTGACCGGAGTATATTCCATGTTATGCGCAAGCGCGACGTTTTTGCAGGTCAGCTTTCCGAGATAAGTATTCACGCCGGAGCAGATCACTTCACTCTTCCTGCAGGCCTGTTCAAGCCCTTCTTTCGCGATCTCAAGACCGTAGCGAAGCGTCGCGTTCGTGAGAGCGATCGTACTGGTCCTTGGAACCGCACCGGGCATGTTGCCGACGCAGTAGTGCACAACGCCGTCCTGTACATACACCGGATCGTCGTGCGTCGTCACGTGCGAAGATTCGCCGCAGCCGCCCTGGTCGATCGCAACGTCTACAAAAACCGCGCCGTCCTTCATCTCCGGAAGGTATTTCGCCTTGAACAGCTTCGGGGTGGAGCCGCCGGGTATCAGGACGGATCCGATGACAAGGTCCGCGTCCTTAAGCACCCGCTCCACGTTGCTGTCGTTTGAGACAAGGGTCTGAATGTGCGCGCCGAACATATTGTCCAGTTCCTCGAGGCGCTTCAGGTTCACATCGAGAATTGTGACGTTCGCGCCCATGCCGACCGCGATTTTGCAGGCGTTCATGCCGACCGTTCCGCCGCCGAGGATGACGACGTTCGCTTTCGGAGTGCCGGGAACACCGGCAAGAAGAATGCCCTCTCCGCCGAAACGTTTCTCAAGGTATTTCGCACCTTCCTGGATCGAAAGCCTGCCTGCGATCTGCGACATCGGCGCGAGGCAGGGAAGAGAACGGTCCTTTTCCTGGATCGTCTCATAAGCGACCGCCTTGACCTTTCCCGCAAGCAGCGCCTCCGTCTGTTCCGGATCTGCGGCGAGATGCAGGTAGGTATAGAGGATCAGGCCGTCATGGAACAGAGGGTACTCCTCCGGAAGCGGTTCCTTGACCTTGATCATCATATCGCACATCTTCCAGACGTCCGCGGCTTCATCGAGAAGCGAAGCTCCTGCATCCACATATTCATTGTCGGTAAAGCCGGAACCGACGCCCGCGCCTTTTTCCATGTAAACATGATGGCCGGCTGCGACATAGGCCTTAACATTGTCAGGCGTCAGGCCGACACGGTATTCATTGTTTTTGATTTCCCTGACACATCCGATTTTCATCGATTTTCTCCTTGCTGAAAAAAGTGTTTTAATTATATAGCAAAAAAGCGCGGATTTCAAGTATTTGTTCGGAAACGAAAAACGCCCGGAAAACCGTTTTCAGCCGCCGGCAGCATACAGGATATGAAGCGTCCGGACTTCTTCATCCCGGATTTCGTCGTTCAGGGAGTAAGCGGTCTTTCCCGGGTCGGCATCCGCCGGAAAGCCGCAGCTCTTTTGAATGAATCCGAGGATTTCCCGGATGATCCCGGTCTTCTCTTCCGCTTCGTCCCTGCTGTTTCCGCTTGTCAGAAGAAGCTCCAGAGAAGAATGAAGCTGCCGGAAGGAAGGGAGCTCCGAAAAAGCCCGGAAGCGCCATTTATAATATGGCATGTAGCGCTCCGAGAGCAGGAACATACAGTGCATCGCGGCTTCCGTGAAGGAAAAAAGAGCAAGCTGCGCTGCTGCGCTTTCCTGGTGCATGAGGCAACGTTCATAATTGTACCGGCCGCACTGGGCAGCATACAGAAGGTTTCCGGCAAGTTTCTTTTTTGCGATGTCCGGCGGGAAGAAACCGAGCCGGTTCCGAATCCCGGTAAGCTCCCCGCTGCCGTCATAAAACACTTTTCCGTTTGTCACTTCCAGCAGATACTGCTCGGGAACTGTCAGCCACTCTTTTTTTGAAAGCTCCGGTTCCGGATGTCCGATGCGGTCCGTGAGAAAGTCGGAAAGGCGCGAAACGCCGTGGCGTCTTCCGCCCGCAGGACTGAATTTTTCTCTTTTCATGCCCATAAAATCCCCCGGAAGCTTTTCATAAGCGCGCTCGAGAAGAAAGGCCTCCCTGCGGCTTACGACGTCTTCTCCCGGCAGGAAAATACAGAATCCCGGCTCGAAATCATGATCCCTGGATATATTATCGTCATAGCCGAGGCATTCGGACCCGGCGCCGATCAGTCCGGCCGAAAGCTTCGGCAGAAGTTCCGGGAAATTTTCCCGCAGCATCGGCTCGCCGAAGGTCCTGTAATACTGTTCGGATAATTCCAGCCCTTTCATGAATTTTCCTGTTTTTCCTCCGTCATCCCGGTGTTCAGAATTTCCGCTCTCCGAATAAGAAGTTCCTCCGCGTATTCGTGCCGCCCGTAGCTCTCAAAAACCGGCGCGCATTTATCGCAGTTGTAGGCGTAATAACTGTCGCGTGGAAGCGATCCGGTATCGAGAAGCTTTTCGGCGAGGTCCAGGTACTTCGGGATCCGCGGATCGGAAAGCGCCAGGATATCACAGAGATTCAGGTACGAAAGCGCCTGCTCCTGCTCGCCGTTTTTCACTTTCTTCATGGTCTCGATCGCGAGGAGGAAATATGCTTCCGCCTCGTCAAAGCGTTCGAGGTCTGCAAGCGACAGTGCCATATTGTTGTAAAGTCCGCCCTTCCTGCCGTCGCTGTCCGGAAGGAGCCGGTCGTAAATCAGCTCCGCTTTCTGGAAATAAGGCAGCGCCCGGCCGGAGTGCCCGAAACGCTTCATCGCGGTTGCGGCATTCACATAAAGCGTTGCGGCCGCCGTGCTTTCCTTCCCGATCCGCGGATCCTCCGTGAGCGCGAGCGCTTCCGCAATCTCCCGCTCCGCTTTTTCCTCGTCACCAGCCTTCCTGTAAAAACCGATCAGTTCATTATGCAGGAAAAATGCGCCGCGGATGTCCCGAAAAGCTTCCGCCGATTCGAGCCAGTACCGGAGGTGTTTTTCTGCGGCACCGAAATCATCCCGGGACAGATAATCGTCTGATTTTTCCGTGATCCGCTGAACGGGAACCCTCTCCTGCGGTTCCCCGGTCCACATTGAAAAGTCAAAGGGGCACTGCGGTTCCTGATAATCACGTTCGTCAAAAGCCATGTCATTCTCCATACATTCAAAATGCTTTCAGGCTTCCCGGTGAATTTTCCTCACCATGGAATACTCGTTCAGAAGCGTTCCGTCCTTTAATCGAACCGCGTCCGGCTTCACCCCGGCGATCCGGAAGCCCATTTTCTCATACAGCGCGCGGGCACGGGAATTGCCTTCGATAAAGTCGAGCTCCATCTGGAGAATCTGCGGATTATCCTCCGCAATCCGGATCAGCTCCTCGAAAAGCCGCGTCCCGATGCCGAGATTCCAGTATTCGCGAAGAAGCGCAATCGCCACACTCGCGCGGTGGCGCGTTTTCAGTCCTTTGGACCAGGCAATATTGCTGAGTCCGGCGATCTTCCCTTCCACGAAGCAGACCAGCATAGCCTCATTGTCGGCGGCATTGACCCGGTCGAACAGGGCTTTTTCCCCTTCCCAGGTGTATTTGCCGCACTCTTCCGGATAACGCAGCACGAATTCCGTTTCTCCGGACGAAACATAGAGATAATCCAGAACCTCCGGGATATCCTCATCCCCGGGGCTTCGGACAAAAGCTTTCCTGCCGTCTTTCAGTGTAAATTCAAACGCTTCGATAATCATTGCCGCCTCCTTTTTTAACTATATCACAGCTTCCGTCCCGGCACAAGATATATCTGCGGGATGAGGCCGCATCG
>CACYBV010000369.1 GCA_902772745.1 uncultured Eubacteriales bacterium | reverse complement strand
CAAATGTTCAACGGTTTTCAGAAACTGACACTTCTCGATTTCCCTGGGAAGGTGGCATGCACGCTCTTTACCGGCGGCTGCAACATGCGCTGCCCCTTTTGCCACAACGCGCTTCTCGTGAATGATCAGGCCTCTCTTGAGCGGATCGAAGAGGAGACAATACTTTCCTACCTCAGGAAAAGACAGGGGATCTTAGACGGCGTCGCGATCACGGGCGGAGAACCGCTTCTGTGGCCGGATTTGCCCCTTTTTATCGAGAAAATCCGCGCGCTCGGGTTTCTTGTCAAGCTCGACACGAACGGCTCGAAACCGGCCTTTTTGCGCGATCTCGTGCGGGACGGGCTTCTCGACTACGTGGCGGTCGACATCAAGAATTCGAAGGAGAAATACCCGATGACCTGCGGGATTCCGGGATTTGACATTTCTCCGGTGGAGGAGACTGTGGATTTCCTGCTTTCGGGCGCGGTCCCCTATGAATTCCGGACGACGGTCGTCGCGGAGTTTCATGAGGTTTCGGATTTTCCGAAGATCGGCGAATGGATCCGCGGCGCGGAGCGCTACTTCCTCCAGGGCTTTGTCGCGCAGGAGGAACTGGTGGGCAATGTCCCCTGTCACGCGGCGGATAAACCGAAGATGGAAGAGATGCTGCAGGCAGTGCGGCCCTTTGTCAGGGAGGCTTCGATCCGGGGGCTTTAAGGCGGCGGCAGAGACGGATTTTGTTTAACGAAAAGATGTTCGAAAACGATTCGCCGGAAAAAATGTTAAGCAATACACAGTATTTACGGAACCATCCCCGTGAATCACAAAAAAACCATCCGAAAGAATGTTAAACTTTTGCGAACGCAGGAAAGAAAACACAAGATATTGTGGTTTGGTGCTTGACAAAGCACCACAGAGTGTTGTATATTGTATTCTGTTCCCGCAGTGCTCCTGTGCATGTTTTTGAGGCGGGGAATCGGCGGAACAGAAGCGGCGGCGTTCTAAAACACCGAAGGCAGCGGCCGGATGAAGGATAAAGATTTCTGTGAAAAGCAGTATAAAAGGGGTATTATAAAATGTATCGCGTAGTAAAAAGAGACGGCAAAGAGGTCGATTTCAACATCAGCAAAATTACTGCTGCCATCACCAAGGCATTCGATGCCTGCGAGATGCAGTATCATCCGGACGTCATCGATTTCCTGGGGCTGAAGGTAACGGCAGATTTCGAGTCGAAGATCGTCGACAACCAGGTTACAGTCGAGCAGATCCAGGACTCCGTGGAGTCCGTCCTGATCCGCGCGGGCTACGATGAGGTTGCAAAAGCCTACATTCTTTACAGAAAACAGCGGGAACGCTTCCGCAACCTGTCGACGACGCTTCTCGACTACAGGCAGGTCGTGGACAACTATCTGAAGGTCAATGACTGGCGGGTCAAGGAAAATTCCACCGTTACTTACTCCGTCGGCGGTCTGATTCTTTCGAATTCCGGCGCGATCACCGCAAATTACTGGCTGTCGGAGGTCTACGACGAGGAAATCGCGAACGCGCACCGGAATGTCGACCTGCACATTCACGACCTCTCGATGCTCACAGGCTACTGCGCGGGCTGGTCCCTGAAGCAGCTGATCCAGGAAGGACTCGGCGGAATCCCCGGGAAGATCACCTCGGCGCCCGCATCGCATCTTTCGACTCTCTGCAACCAGATGGTCAATTTCCTTGGCATCATGCAGAACGAATGGGCCGGCGCCCAGGCTTTCTCCAGTTTTGATACCTACCTTGCTCCCTTTGTCAAGATCGACAATTTGAGCTACAAGGAAGTCAAGCAGTGCATCCAGAGCTTCATCTACGGCGTCAATACGCCGTCCCGCTGGGGTACGCAGGCGCCCTTCACCAATATCACGCTCGACTGGACGGTTCCCCAGGACCTTGCGGAGCTGAACTGCATCGTCGGCGGCAAAGAGGTGGACTTCAAGTACAAGGACTGCAAGGCCGAGATGGATATGGTCAACAAGGCCTTCATCGAAATCATGATCGAGGGCGATGCGAACGGCCGCGGCTTCCAGTATCCGATTCCGACCTATTCGATCACGAGAGACTTCGACTGGTCTGATACCGAAAACAACCGCCT
>CACYBV010000368.1 GCA_902772745.1 uncultured Eubacteriales bacterium | reverse complement strand
GCCGTTACTGGACCAAAAGAAAAGGAATGGTTTCGGACCTGATCCGAAACTATGCGCCGGATACCTTCGGCGTGCAGGAAGCGCATCTCCGCTGGATGAATTACCTGAAGGACGCGCTTCCGGAATACGCCTCTGTCGGCGTCGGAAGGGACGACGGCAAAAACATGGGCGAATTCTCCGCAGTCTTCTATCTTAAGGACCGTTTCGAGCTTCTTGAACAGGGCAGTTTCTGGCTCTCGGAAACACCGGGAATTCCGGGCCGCGGCTGGGATGCGGCGCTTCCCAGGATCTGCAGCTATGCCCTCCTTCTCGATAAGGAAAGCGGCAAAAAACTCGCGCATTTCAATACGCATCTCGATCATGAAGGCGCTGAGGCGCAGCTTCGGGGTGCCGCGCTCTGTGCGAAAATGGCCGGTAAATTCGGTGACGTTCCGACCATACTGACAGGAGACTTCAACGCATTTCCCTATTCCGAACCCTATATGGCCGTGACGGAAAGCGGGTTCTCGGATGCGCGGAAAACGGCCGATGTCAGCACCGATATGTATACCTTCCACAACTTTGACAAAGTGCAGCGCGGGAAAAAATACGAGGAAACCCTCGACTATATTTTTACGAGAAACATTGAGCACGTCCGCGTCTTTCAGGTACTGACCGACCGTCCGAACGGCAAATTTCCTTCCGACCACTATCCGGTTTTCGCGGAATACGAAATTTAACTCTGCAGCAATGGGGCTGCCGCACAAAAGCCCGAAAAACGGGTTCCTGATGCGGCAGCTCTGGTTTTTATTTTGGAGTGTGTACATGGTTTATGCGTTTCTGATCTTTCTGGAAATTGTTTTTCCGGTGATTCTCCTGATCTATGACAACAAGCGCAGCTTCAAAGCTGCGCTTGTCATGAAAACTCTTTCGAGTCTGGTTTTCGTCGCAATGGGCTTTTATGCCGCAAAACGGGGAACACCGGGGAATTTCCGGACCCTTATACTCTGCGGACTGATCCTCGGCGCCGCCGGTGACGTGCTGCTCTCCCTCCGCCACTGTCTGCATGAAAAAATCTCGGTCTTCCTCATCGGCGGATCAGTCTTTTTCATCGGCCACGTCTGCTACCTGACCGCCCTGATCACGGATCTTCGGACCGGCGCTTCCCGCCTCCTGTGGCCGGGGATTCTCGCCGCACTTTTAGCTTCCGGGATTCTTGTCTCGCTTCTTCTCCGACGGATCCGCATCGGAAAAACCATGTCATTTCTGTGCGGCGGCTATATGTGCGCCGTTACTTCCATGGCGGTTCTTGGCATCTTCCGCTTCATTGCTTCCCCTGGCGATGCCGGACGGATCCTGTTTATGGCCGGCGGAATCTTTTTTGCCGCAAGCGACACGATCCTTGTGGACAATATGTTCGCACCGTCTCACAGCCAGAAAAAAGCCATTGCGCTGATCCTGCTGTATTATGCAGGGCAGCTGATGATTGCGATGAGTCTCGGATTCTGAATTCCCCTCGGTCTGCAAAATCACACCAGGTACGGACTCTCCGCCGTATCCATCTCGTCAGGCATTTCATCCCAGTCCCCGTAAACAGAGAAGAGCGAATACCCGGGAAGGCCAGGCTCCAGATGATAACCGCGCCCGTAATCACGCATCCGAAGGGTGTTGATCGCGAAAACCATATCCCCGCCGCCCTGCAAAGGATCCATGCGGTTCCGGTTCGCTTCTCCGAGGCAGACCAGGTACAGGTGCTCGTTGATCCTGACATACTGCGCCGGCTCCTCAAAGAATATGCTTCCCCATCTCCTGATGCGGTCCTCGGCATCGAACTTCGCCTCTTCCGGTGCATCGTCGGGGAGCACCGGCTGGTTTTTCAGGGAATTCCGCATGTAATTTTCCGTGAAATAACAATGGGTGATGTTCACATAAGGCGAATAGTGCCAGATCATCCGCCGGCCGACAAGATCGTCCGTAAAACTGTGACGCTTAAACTCCGGCTGCTCGTTTGCCCGGAGGATCGCCCCGAACAGAATCCGGTGCCGCACCCGCTGCATGGTCCGCGGACAGGCATTTGCATAGACAACGGTTACCAGGCATTGCGCTTCATCAAGAAGAAGCGTCACGCACTCCGTCCCGCGCATGAAAGGCACGAACCAGACCCTGTCGTCGCAGTGCATCGGGCTGCAGGAATACTGCTCGAAAAGCTCTCCTTTCTTCGCGATCATCAGAGTATCATCCGTCACAAAATGCAGCACATACTCCTCAAGGCTGTCCAAGAGGAGGCGGAACACCTTCCCTGCGATTCCTTTATCCGGAAGCGCCATGTAGCGCCGCCTTCCGTCAGGCATTTCAGGGAGTTTTTCCCGCACCGGCGGGTTCGTCCCGAGGTCCGATGCGGAAACGCATTTCCGCTTTGTCAGCAAACGGTACGGCGAAGGTGCTTCTTCGATCGCCGGAATATATTCTTCCGTCACCTCGCCCTTCGAGCGGAAGAAACCGTGCTCCAGCTTCCCGTCCTTCCCTATTGAGAAGGTCCGCCCGCAGTCAAATCCGAGCTTGAGGTTCGTCAGGATCATCAGGTTATTGCCGCCGGCTGTCGGTTCGTAACGGTTCATATTCTCTTCGACGAAGCTGATGAGGTACATGCCCTCCTTGATCTTAATGAAGCGTGTCGGCTCCTCATAGAGAAGTTCGGCTTTCCGTTTTCCTTCGCGGATTTCACGCTGCATCGCTTCCTCTTCCTCCGGAGTACGGGGCGCCGTCAGCGGCCGGATCCTCGTGTATCGCTCGGATGGATAAATGTGCGTATTGATGAATCCGCCCGCATAATGCCAGGTCAGCTTCTTCCCGACAAGGTCCCTTGTGAAGCCGTGGCGCTTTACGGGGAGTGTCTGATCCGGAACGCGGATCGCGCCGAACTCATACTCCGCGGCCACGAGCCGCGGCCGCAGGGGATAGTATCCCAGCCGGGAAATCGCCATCGTCACAAGGCTCTGCTCTTCGTCGAGGACCAGCGTGATACAGGTCGTCGGTGTAACGCCGGAAAGCACCGCGCATACAAAATATGTGTTCTCGTCCGCCTGAAGGCAGCCGTATTTCTCCCAGCGAAGCCGCTCTCCCGGACGGCGCCACTCGACGACATCCTCACTCACGAAGCGGATGTCCAGCTCCTCGCCGCTGTCCATCGCGAGACGGAACTTCCGGCCTGCGAGGATACCGTCGGTCCTCCTGATATACTTTCCTTCATGCTCAAAATCGAATTCCATACTCCCCCCTGTCATCCCGAACGGACACTTTCCTCTCTGTTATCCCGGACGAAGACACCGCCCGGGCCGGGGATTCCGTACGGACATCAATGTCCTGAAGAGATCTCCCGGCTCCGTTCGCGCTTCGCCCGACACAGCACGATTTATTATAAAAGTTCGATCACCTTATCCGCGACCGGCGCAAAATGCTCGTCGATAAAACCGAAGTCCATCTCCTTATAGCTCCAGGCTGCCCTTCCGATTCCGTTCTCGTCAAAACATTTCAGGATTGCCTGATACCACTTCAGCGCATCATAGGGATCCGCGAGATCGATCACGCCGAATTCTCCGCAGTAGAGGCAGGCATCGTGGTCTTTTGCGATCTGCACCGCGTCCCGGACGCAGTTTTCAAAGAATTCGACGCCGAAAACCTGCTCCTTCGGATACGGTGCAAGGACGGTCGATTCATATTGCAGCTGCTGCAGGCTCTTTTCCTGGTATTCGCCGTAGGTCTCATCCATATGCATCCGGAAGGCATGGTCCATCGTATCGATCCAGTACGCCCCCTGATGCGTGAAAACCAGAGGCTCGTAGAAGTGGAAATTGTAGATGACGTTGGGGTCGTTCTCCGGCGCCTTGAGGTCCCGAAGCGCCCAGATGCTGTTGTTGTGATAACCCCCGAGCAGAATCGGAATCGTCGGTGCGACTGCGCGGATCCTTCCGATACATTTCGAGGAGATCTCGTTCCATTTGTCACAGTAGGCCTGATCCGTCACTTCATTTAAGAGCTCAAAAGCCAGCATTCCGTCGTACTTTCCGTAGCGGTTCGCAAACTGCTCCCAGAGCCTGTAGAAACGCTCCTGATACTGAGGTACATCAAAG
>CACYBV010000367.1 GCA_902772745.1 uncultured Eubacteriales bacterium | reverse complement strand
TGTATACACAGGAAGGGCGACAGCGTTCGGACATGTTGCCGTCGTGACGGATGTCTGGACAGAGAAAGAGGAGGAAACGGATGAAAACGGCGGGTCAGTTACTGCCCGGCGCAATTATATTAAAGTAGTTGAACAGAGTTATGGCACTTCAAATCCGGCATCCTTTTCCGATCCGATTCGGGCGGACGAACCGACCTGCTATATTATTCCGACCTTTAATCAGCCCAAAAGATATATTGTACTGGTCCTTGATTCTTCCGGACCGGAGATTTTTGATGATCACTCCGGCATCATATATACATCGGATAGCTCGATTGATGAGGTAAAAACCGCAGCATCCCGATTCCTTTCCGATATTCAGCCGGAACTCTCCGGGACACAGGTGGCCATCGTAAGTTATGCCGGAAAGGCTGAACTTGTTTCCGACTTTACCGGCGATTACGAGGAACTGGAAAAGGCTTTGAACAGTATAGAAGAAGATTATGTGGAACCGGGTACAGAATCAAACAGAAGCATTACGGCCGGATTGTCGACTGCTGAAGAGCTGTTCTGTCACATTGAATGGAATAAAGGGGCGACGAAAAACATCCTTCTGTGTACTACAGGAATGACAGATACGGGTGAGTACAATTATTCCGGGGTTTATTCTGACAGCACTGTTGGATCCGACTGGCAAAAAACGGAAACACAAATACGAATATATGCATATTCAAATACAGCACTGGAAAAGGCAGATGCACTGAAAGATTCCGGAATCATGATCTATGTTGTCGGCTTGTTTGATCCAGTAGAATCCGAACTTCCTCAGTCAGGAAGTACAAGAGATATCACTGAATTTTTCCATTTGTTTGCTCATGACCTTGCTTCTTCTGAGGACACTTTCTATCCGACATATGATCCCGACAAACTTGAATTCGTATTCGGAGATATTCAGGAAGACATGACCGGAAGTGTACGGAAACGTATTTACAACGATTCTGACAGTTACCATCCCGACAGACCGCCGGATGAAGGCACCGGATCAATGAACCTCGGCGGCCATTATGAGGAATTTATCTGGGGTTCGTCATTGTTTGAAGTCCCATCTACGGAGCTGTATCGGTCGTCGATTACATCTCCGGATTCGGTCAACTACAATCTCGCGATGCTCTGCGGTTCCCTGTGCGCGACGGCAGCAAATCCGGATTACCTCTGGCAGGCCTATATGGATCTGGGTTTTAAAGAGGAAGACGTGTTCCTGTACAGTTATCCGGATCATCCGCATAACCGGAAAGATGCAAAGCGGGATGGCAGAAAATTTGCGGATGATAAAGACCTTGCGTTTTCCATTGCCACCCAGACAATGACGATCAATGGAGAGAAGTCAGATCTTTTGATTATTACCGCAAGAGGGACAACGGAACCATGGGAAGGGATCAAAGACGGCACCTGTGTCGCGGATAAGGAATACTACGGATATACGGCGTGGGACTGGATTTACGAATTTGAGGAGGATATTTTCTCAGGCCTTGAAGATTATTATCATGATCATCAGTGGCTCGGAACAAGGCCGCTGAAAATTCTCGTGACAGGACACAGTCTCGGTGGTGCTGCGGCCAATCTTTGCGCGGCAAAATTCAATCAGGAATGCGGGCATGCCAGCTGGTTCGGGAGGAACCTGAAGCAGGATGATGTCTATGCATATACTTTCGGAGCATTGGATTCGATCATCGACTGCGACTACGCCGGACAAAAAATTAAAACGCCAGTCAGTGACGGATATACCAACATTCTGAATATATATAATTATCTTGACAGTTTCGGCCCAAATGGCAGGAAAGTGCTCACTGCAAAAGGAAACAGCATGTACGGGAAATTCGGGCAGTTTTACACTTTCACCAGTGACATGAAATCGATTGTCCGTAATGACGCGGATGTGGTTCCCCACCAGATTGTTGGTTATATCGGCGCGGTCAAAAACGGATGGCTGAAGCCGGAGTTTTCCGATTCCAAAATCCGTGTCTGCATCCGCTGTCCCGTCGACGTGGAAGTTTTCTGCGGCTCCGAATCCGTCTGCCGCATTTTATCGGACGAAGTGGAGTTCTGCTCTGCAGAAATCGATGTATCTGTGGATAATTCGGAAAAAACGCTTCTTGTACCGAAAGACTCGGACTACCGTTTCGTCATCACGGCATTCGACAGCGGTACCATGTCGTTTACCGCCGAGGACCTGGATCCTGATAATCGCGAAGTATCACAGTATGATGATATCATACTGGACACCGAAAAGACGATCACTGCTGATGTAAAGAAAGATAAGGATCCCGGACAGATTGAGCTCTATGTCGCAGACGAGAAGGGAAATCCGATTACGCAAATCCTTCCGGACGGAAGTGAAATTGTTCTGCAGGAAGAAAGTAAATCGCCGACAGAGGCGACAACAGAGGAGGGAACAGAGGCGGAAACCGGGACAGAGACAGTTCCGCCAGCCGAGACTTCCACTGAAGTACCGCCATCGAAAAGCGCGGAAGAAACGGCTTCTCCTGCGAGCGAAGCCGAGGCGGAAAGTCCGGCAGAACCGCCGGCAGAAACATTTTCGGAACCGGTGACGAAAGAATCCGCCGAAGAGAGCGTTGCAGAAACGACTGATTTGGAAACAGCAGAGCCGACGACAGAACCGGAATCCGTGGAAGAAAACCCCGAAGAAGGCGGTAGTGAGGAAAGCAGCTCGCTTTCACGGACTTTCGGAATCGGAGAAGGCAATGATACTCCGGATGAGTCTGAACCTTTCGAACAGCCTTTTTCAGGCCGCCCGGGACTCTGGCTTTCGATACTGATCGGGTCTGCAGCATTTATTTCCACGAGCATCGTAGCTGCTGTTGTCCTGGTTCAGCGCCGGAAAAGGAAGAACTCAGTATACGTTTACACGGGTGAGATCAGATGCACCTGCGGATTTGTGAACGATCCTT
>CACYBV010000366.1 GCA_902772745.1 uncultured Eubacteriales bacterium | reverse complement strand
GTTTCCCGGAGGACGACGAAAAGACCAGCGCCAGAGAGAGCAAAGTGCAGTGCGGCGGCCCCTGCGCGGTGGCGATGATCGCAGCGTCGAAGCTCGGCGTCTCTACGGCTTACCAGGGGAAATGGGGAGATGATCTGTACGGTGTGACGACAAAAGCGAACCTCCGGAAATACGGGGTGGACCTTTCGGCGACGAAGGTGCTTCCCGGCATGCATTCCATGCACTGTGTGGTCATCTCGAACCAGTCGAACGGCCACCGCACCTGCATCGGCGGCGGGGTGGTTTCGCCGGAGCTGACGATGACGGAAGAAGACGTGGATCTTGAGATGATCTTCGGCGCAAAGTACCTGCATGTCGACGGCAACAACGGCCGTGCGGCGCTCTATGCTGCCAGGAAGGCGAAAGAGCGGGGCATCAAAGTCAGTATGGACCTGGATATCATGAGCGGGGACTGCGAGGATCTTGCGAAAACTGCGGATATCCTGATTCCGTCGGAAAGAGCGGCGATGAGCGCTGCGGGAACCGAGGACATTTATGAGGCTGCGAAGATCCTGCAGGAGAAATATCAGCCGGAGACCCTGGTGATTACGATGGGTCCGCAGGGCGGCATTTACATGGACCAGGGCGCGCCGAAAAAATTCCCGGCTTTTCCGGTGAAGGCGATCGACTCGAACGGTGCGGGCGATGTTTTCCACGGTGCTTTCCTCGCCGCGAAGGTCCGGGGCATGACGGACTATGAAGCCGCCTGCTTCGCCTCGGCCGCAAGCGCGATCAAGTGCATGCATTTCGGCGCGTCGGAAGGGGCGCCGGACTGGAAGAGCGTAGAGAGATTCCTGTCGGAAAGAAGAGGGTGATTTCAGCCATCTCAGGCTGAAAAGGCATCCTGATGTGTCATCTCAAAGAGTAAAAGCATCCTGATGTGCCATCCCGGGTGAGCGCAGCAAATCGAGGGATCCCGTCAGAGCCGAAAAGATAAGGAGTACAACAATCTATGAAGAAAACTATTTACTGTGAAATGCTGACCCTCGGACAGGAAGTGGTGAAGCTTGCGCTTCCCTGGAAGAAAGCCTGTCCGGAAAAAGAATCCATCAAAGTCGACGGACCTTTCCGCGAGACCGCAAGGAACAGATACATCGCGAAAACCCGGGGCCTTTCCGCGGGCGATGTGACAGGGGTGATTCTTGAGGACGGACTTCTCACAATCGACGTGGTTTCCTTTTCAAACCGCGTGGATTTTACCGTGAAAATCGGCCGGACGGTAATCAAAAAGGCGGATTTTGACGAGACTGTGACGGAAGGACTCGATGCGTTTGAAAAGATCGAAGAGGGCATTGTGAAATACCGCCTCTACAGCCCGAAGGATGCTCAGGAACCGCGCCCAATGATTCTTTTCCTGCACGGCGGCGGAAACGGCGGAACGGAAGAAGGGAGAGACAACGAGAAACAGCTCCTCGCGGACTACGGGCCGATCAATTTTTCGCTGAAGTATCCGGAGATCTACGTCCTCGCCCCGCAGGCGATCGAGCAGCCTTTCCACCTGAGTCCGATGGCGAAGTTCGGCCCGCGGCGCCAGAGTTTCGACCAGGATATGGATCCCCGCTTCGGCTGGTCCCGCGAGTATCTTGCGAAAGTCCTGGACATCATCCGCCGGATGATCCGCGAGGGCAAAGTCGATCCGAAGCGCGTCTATGTGACCGGTCTCTCGATGGGCGGCGCCGGTACCTGCCGCGCGATGTCCGTCGGTGCGGATCTCTTTGCGGCGGCGGCTCCCGTCTGCCCGACGATGACCCGTGAAACCTTCAATTACCTCCGCACGACGAAGCTTCCCGTGTGGGTTTCGAGCGCTTATGTGGATCATACGGTCTACCGCCATAAATACCTTACGGATGCTGTGATCCAGCTCAAGGACGAGGGTCACAAAAATGCGCATCTGACGCTGTATTCGCCGGAAGAGCTTGCGAAATACGACATCGGCATCGATCCGGAGATTCCCTACGAGGCGCTTTTCGGCGAGAATCACGCAAGCTGGGTCCTGACCTACCACGACGAGTACGGAATCATGAGCTGGCTTCTGAACCAGGTGAAGGAGTAATGAAGCTGCGGTTTGCCGCATAATGAAAAGGGGATCGACGGGATGGTTGATGTTGTTCGGGTTGTAACGAAAAAGCAGCAGAAGGAATTCATCGAGTTTCCGCTGCGTCTTTATCGGGATAACCTCTGTTTTGTACCGCCTTTATACAGCGATGAGAAAAAGATGTTCAAAAAGGGCTTTGTCTATGCGGATACCTGCGAGATGGCCTGTTTCAATGCCTATCGGGACGGAAAGATGATCGGGCGGATCCAGGGCATCCTGCAGAAAGCCGCGAATGAAAAAAACGGGGAGAAGAGGATTCGTTTTAACCGCTTTGATTCGCTTCAGGATCCGGAAGCCGCGAAGGCGCTGTTTTCAGCGGTTGAGGACTGGGGACGCGCACGCGGCATGGATACCATCTGCGGGCCCCTGGGGTTTTCGGATCTCGAGCGCGAAGGGCTCCTGATCGAAGGCTTTTCGGAGCTTTCCACCTTTGAGGAACAGTACAATGCGGAGTATTACGCTTCGCTGATCGAATCTCTGGGCTATGAAAAGGAAGTGGACTGGAATGAATCGAAGCTGACGCCGCCCGCGGACCCGAAGGACATCGAAAAAATGCGGCAGATGTCGGACTTCATCATGAAGCGCTACAACCTGCATTTCGGCCCGGCAAAGAACGTAAACGATTTCATCAGCCGTTATGCGGACGGACTCTTCGAGCTTCTCGATACTGCTTACGACGGCCTCTACGGAACCGTCCCTTTCTCCGACGGCATGAAAAAGCTGATGATCGACAACTTCCGCCTGATTATAGACCTTAATCACGTGGCGGTCATTCTTGACGAGCATGATAAAATGGTCTGCTTCGGCGTCTGCTTCCCATCGATCGCGAAGGCTGTTCAGCCCTCCGGCGGCCGTCTCACACCGGCAGCGCTTCTAAGGCTCCTCCGGGCAATCAAAAAGCCCGAGATCATCGACCTCGGGCTCATTGCCGTATCTCCGGAATACGCAAACCGGGGCATCAGTTCCTGCATCAGTGCGGAACTGATCCGCATGCTCCAGGAGCCGGGCATCCTCTATGCGGAAACCAATCTCAACCTCGATTGCAACTTCGCGATCCAGAATCAGTGGAAACGCTTCACCCGCATCATCCACAAAAAGCGGCGCGCCTACGTGAAGCGGCTGTAAGCCTCCCGCC
>CACYBV010000365.1 GCA_902772745.1 uncultured Eubacteriales bacterium | reverse complement strand
CCGTTTTTGAGATTGCGGTTTTCGCTCAGGACCGCAAATTTCCCGCTCTGAATGGTCTCGAAAAGGTTTCTCAGATCCTGGTTGCCGTAAACCTGATTCATGAAATCTTTTTCACTTTTCACACTGGACTGCAGGGACTTCAGGACCACTTCGCCGACTGCTTTTTCAAAATCCGACTGTCCCTTGATGCTTGCATTCCCATACCCGTCGTAGCCCGTGAATTGTACGGTATAATATTCCGCCGGATTCAGTGTTGTTTTTCCGCAGCCTGCCAGTAAAAGCAGCGCCGCCGCTGCAGTGATCATGGTCAGTAACAGTTTCTTCATCTTCTTACACCTCTCCTTTTATTGATGCTTCCTTTTGGGGAAGCTGTTTTTCGATTACGGACTTATTATAGCAAACGGGATTTCGGGTTCCGTAATCTTCATTTTCCCTGTCCTCTATACAGCAAACAAGGCGGAAAGGCCGATGGATTTACCAAAAAGAAAAAAATATATTTTTCAAACTCTCCGTACGCCGGCGTATGTCGCTTTTCCTCATCGCGAGCCGCAAAAAGCCGCGGGACAGGCGCGTTAACTGCTCCTGTCCCGCGGCTGATGCTTCAGGGGTGATGATTCTCAGAAAAATCTGACGACTTCCCCGAGCTCCTTCCTTGGCCGCATCCCCGGCTCCTGGTCGCGGTATCCGACCGCGATCACGGACATAATGTCTTCATTTTCCGGGATCTCAAGCGCTTCCCTGATCGCTTCCGGGTTCCGGATTCCCATGATCAGCGTATCCAGTCCGGCATTTTTCGCCGCCAGCACGAGGTAGGCGTCGTGAAGTCCGAGATCATAGGCGCCCCATTTGTTTCCGAGTTCAGTGTCAGCGGTCCCGTTTGTAAATGCCACGATATCGCGTACAAAAGTCGTGACGATCAGCGCGGCGCCTCTCGAGCTGTTCTGGTTGAAAGAAGGCAAAGAAAGCGCCCGAAACTCCTCCAGCTTTTCACCTTCCACGACGTAGCAGCGGGAAGCCTGCAGGTTTTTCCACGAAGGCGCGGCCTGCGCTTCCTTCAGGATTTTGACAAGGAGTTCATGAGCGACAGGCTCGTTTTTGTACGCACGTACCGATCTCCTCTCGGCTATCAGTTTTTCAAATTCCATCTGGTCCTCCCTTATCATTAAGTCGTTTTCTTATGCCCGTTCCTTCGCCGGGTATTTCATGTTGAAGGCTTCAACGTCGTCCTTTTTTACCTTGTCAAAGAAATGAAACTTTTCTTTCAAAAGAACCGTCAGTACGATCATAACCGCACAGGCACCTGCTGAAATCAGCACATCCCTCTTACCGACTTCCGAGCTGATCTGTCCGAACCCGAATCCGGACAGAAGGAACCCCGCCAGATTGTTGACAATGTGCAGGGCAGATCCTGCCTCCAGACCTTTTGTATAAACCGCAAGGAACCCGAGCGTCAGGCCCATTATGATAACCGACAGAAGGCCCCATGTGTTATATGGGTGCAGGAGGGCGAATACCAGTACCTGAATGAGTACGCCAAGGAGCGGAACTTTGGTCCAGCTGCCCACCGTCTGCAGAATGAACCCGCGGAACATATACTCTTCCGCCACGCACTGAAGCGTTCCGAGGACGATGCACAGAAACAGTCCGGCTGCGCTGAAGCGGGTTTCGCCGGTTCTTCCTTCCGAAAATACCGTGATCAGAATGGACGGTGCCAATGCAATCAGGGCCGGAATCAGCGCCTTGAGGCACACACTGATGCGGAAGCCGCCCATTGCGGAGCCATAGGAACTGAACGGCCGGTCCCGTACGATTTTCGAAGCAATGAACAGGCTGGGAATCATGACCGCAATCGATCCCAGCGTCGCCAATGCACCGACAGCACTGTAGGAATCAAAGGTATCGTAGCCGCCGCGAAGGCTCTCAAGAAAGGCTTCGATATTTCCCGACAATGCGCTTGCCGTCCCTGTAATGAGATTCGCCAATATAAGAAAAATAACAAGCGCAATTGCTCCCGTAAAGAGCGGTTTGAACCAGCGATAGCGCTCAAAACGCCTTGGATAAGTTCCGTATTCGTGCTCCGGTATTTCTTTGTAAAACAATTTCATACTCTTCTTTTTTCCGGTGCCCTGAGCGTAAAGCTCCGGCTCCGGGTGTTTCTCCCTTATTTATTTTTATTCATATAAACTGCCGACGCGATCGAAAGATCCGTCCGGCTGTAAGGAATCAGCATCGCCTGGAAAGCGTGATAGAGGTCGGATTTTCCGGGCCAGACTGTTCCTTTCGGCTGATTTTTCTCATCCATCTGATGATACCAGGAACCGCAGCCGTGGTCGAGGACCGATTCATCCAGATATTTCATAAACGCACTGTAATCTTTGGCATACTTTTCCTCTCCGGTGATCCGGTAAAGAACAGCGGAAGTATTGATCGCTTCCGCAAGCGTCCAGTGCATCCGGTCATGGACAACCGGCTTTCCGTTCCAGTCTGTGGTATAAACGATGCCCGGGGCGCCGTCCGCATTCCAGCCGTCTTCGACTGCCCGGTTGTAGAGACAGCAGGAAGCCCTGATAAAGTCCTCATTTCCGTCCTTCGAAGATCGGCTCCACTGTGCGATCAGGCGCGACCATTCGATGCCGTGTCCGGGCGTCGCGCCGTAGGGTTTGAAGGGATCATCCGGCTTTTCGCGGTTCATTTCAAGCTGCGGCTCCCAGTCGGAGGAAAAATGTTCGGGAATCCTCCAGCCATTCGCCTCCGCCCACTGGAGAACACGGCGGATAATGCGGCCCGCGCGGGTCCGGTATTTTTCTCCGAGCCCCACACCGGGCTTTACGATCTCAAGACAGTCCGCAGCCGCGAGGAAAGCCTCTACAGTATGCATATTGGCATTCAGCCCGCGGTACGGATCGAGAACGGTGAATTCGGTATTCCAGGTATCCGCCGACAGCCCCTGATCCTCGTTCCAGAAGAATTTATCGTAAACCGCAAGTGCTTCCTCCAGCAGCTTCTGTGCACCATCGATTTACGCGCGGACGCCGCTCGTCGAGGCGAGGATCACAAAAGCATGCGCATAACACTGCTTGTCCGGAACAATTTCATCATCCTTTGTCAGGCCGGCGTACCAACCGCCGTTTTTCTTATCCTGCAGTTCTCCGAGAAGCCCCCGAATCGCGGCACCGGCCAGTTCTTTGCTTCCCGGGTCCCCCAGCATCGCGCCGATGCTGTATACATGTGCCATCCGGCTCGTGATCCAGGTTTCACGGTTTCTGTCCTTCCAGGGTGTTCCGTCGTCGCCGAGGTAGTACGATCCGCCGCCCGGTGAAGGGAATCTCCGGCCGAAATCCAAAAGTGCCTGAGCGTTTTTTCGAAGAAACTCCCTGTTTTCATCCGTATCGATCCTGTATTTTCTGTCCATCTTCAGTGCTCCTTACCTGCAGTTTCTGATGTATATCAAATGAAGCAGTTCACAGACCTGCTGTGGTTTCTGATTTGTCCTGACCGGCGTATCTGTCTCGCTTCTCAGTCCCTCTTCAGCACGGATTCAATCTCTTCCCTCGTCGGGAGCGCCGGGATTCCGCCCGGTTTCTGCACGCATAAGCCGCCGGAAACAGCACCGTAGCTGCCGGCCGTAAGAAGCTTTTCCATCGTAAGATCCGAGACCGACCGTACGCCCTGCAGAAGAAGGCTCGACAGAAATCCGCCCCAGTACGCGTCTCCCGCGCCGGTCGTGTCCACCACTTCCGTCTTCATCGACGCGACCTCGGCATTTTCTCCACCGAAGTAAATCCGCGCGCCGTCGCCGCCTCTTGTCAGCACAAGCACCGTGATGTCAAACTGTTTCATAAAAGCAGGGATATTTTCTTCTCCGCCGACAAACAGAAGTTCTTCCTCGGAAATTTTCATAAGGTCTGTCAAGGGGTAAATCTTCTCCGACTCCCGCGCGCAGTCTTCGGCGCTCCAGATCTTGTCCCTGTAATTGATGTCGAAACTGATCAGCTTTCCCTGTTCCTTTGCCTTTTTCAGCGCCAAAAGCACCGCATCCCGCTCCGGAAGCCCGGACTGGCTCACGGAACCCGCATGCACAATGTCCCATTCGGAAAAATCCACTTTCCGGACATCCGATTCGCAGAGCAGCATATCCGCACCGGGCTTTCTCGCGAAAGTAAAGGAGCGGTCGCCGCGTTCATCAAGGGTTACAAAAGCCAGAGTTGTTGTCGCATCCGGGGTCTGTTCCGGTGCGAGAATTTCCACGCCGTCACATTCCAGAGTATTCAACAGAAGTTTTCCGAAATCATCATCTCCGAGTTTTCCTAAAAACCCCGCGCCCACGCCGTTTCTTGCGACGCTGACCGCCACATTGGCAGGCGCACCGCCGGGGTTGGCGGTATAGGTATTTTTCATGCCCAAAACGGGTGTGAAATCAATCAGCATTTCACCGACACACAGGATCTTCATGTTGGTTCTGTCCTTTCTTTCTGAAAACAGTTTCATCGTTCAATTGCTTTTCAGCAGCTTAATCCACTTCTTCGAGAAGAATCTCCATACAAACAGGATCGCTCTCACAAGCCAGTCCACATACATCGCGATCCACACGCCGTGCAGGCCCCAGCCGAATCCGCGCACGAACAGGTAGGAGCAGGCGATCCGGAACAGCCACATCGATCCCATCGACACGATCATGATGAAGGTCGCGTCGCCGCCCGCCCGAAGCGCATTCGGAAGCGCAAAGGATTCCGGCCAGTCGATCGCCGCCACAACGGCATAGACGATAATCAGAATCTGCGCCAGCCGGAAGGTTTCGCCGCTCAGGTTGTACAGCTTCAGAATCAGCGGTGAACCGAGTCCGATCACAAGACTCATCCCAAGCGCCGCAATATGGATCCATTTCATGATCTTCTTCGTATCCGAAACCGCCTCGTCCGTCCTGCCGGCGCCGATGCACTGCCCGACGATTGTGATCAGGGAGAGGCCCATCGCGCTTCCCGGAATCATAATCAGGCCTGCAAGCGTATTGGTCACGGCATTCGCCGCGATGGCCGCAGTTCCGAGTGTGGAAATCAGGCTTCCGACAAGAAGTTTTCCGACCTGGAACACCGATCCGTCAATTCCCGTCGGAATGCCGATCCTCAGAATCTTTTTGACCAGAGGCCAGTTAAAGCGGTAATGCAGTTTTTCATGGAAATGGATCGGATGATCCTGGCGCCGCAGGATCATAAACATCGCCGTCGCACCGAAAGCGCGTGAAACAAGCGTGGGAATCGCAACGCCTGCAGTCCCCATCTTGAAGACAAGTATCAAAAGTGCATTTCCGCTCACGTTGATGACATTGACGACCACCGAGACTTTCATCGTAATCTTGGAGTTGCCTTCAGCCCTGCAGAGCGCTGCCCCAGCCGAATAAACCGCGAGGAACGGATAGGAAATGCAGGTGATCAGGAAGTAGATCATCGCGCTCTCGCGCACATTCGCGTCTATCGAGCCGTAAATCCGGTCGATCATGAAACCCCTGCCAAACAGGCACAGGATCGTCAGTAAGACGCCGATAACGCCGGTAGAGACGATCAGCTGTCCTGCTGCGTCTGAAGCCTCATCGATGCGTTTTTTCCCGATATAGTTCGCGGCAATCACCGATCCGCCGGTCGCGAGCGCCGAGAACGCCTGCACCAGAAGGTTCGTAATCGTATCGACAAGAGATACGCCGGAGGTCGCGTATTCACCAACCTGCGAGACCATGATGACGTCCATCGTCCCGACAAGGATGCCCAGAAACTGCTCGATGACGAGCGGAAAAATGAGTGCTTTCAGCTGCTTATTGGTAAACACCCGTGATGCCTTTCTTTCTGTCCGTATTATCTGATGCGTATATTATAAGTGTTTCGGCGGTGCTTGACAAGAGCAATCTTTGAAGTCACCCGCTGTTTTCGGAGATATTGCAGCCCGTTCTTTCATAATTGACAGGGCTTTTCTCTTTTGCTATAATGACGGTATCAATCTTTTTCTGGAGGTCCAAAATGGCTATAAGATATCGTATCAAATGTCCTTCCTGCGGAACTGTCTCCAACGTCAGCGGCAACGGCCCCTGTCCGAGGTGCGGCAGTCTCATCAGTGTTGAAACTCCCGCTTCGTTCTCCCTGTACAGGATGGGAGATTTCCGCGGATCTGCCACCGGTTTATCGATCTATATCAACAATGAGCCCTACGGCCAGATCGGCAATCGTGAATGCCTGACTTTCCCCATGCCTTACGGTGAATACCTCATTCACATTGCCTGCGGAATGAACCGCAAGTGCAATGACCCTGTGATTAAGCTCTCGCCGGAAGATCCGAATGTCTACATGCAGATACGCATGAAAGCGGGATTTTTCCAGAATTCCTTTATCCTTAATCGTGCGGACCCTTCCACCATGCCGCAGTAATCACCTTAAATACCGAAAAGGACTCCGTAAGGGGTCCTTTTCTTATTTGCAGCCCGCATTCATCCCTCAGCACATCTCCCGGCTGTCGCAGCGCTGTGCGGTCTCTCTTTTCTCTTTTCGGTCTGAAACGATCCACAGCGCAACTGCAGAAAACAGCCACAGGGCCCGGTATATAATCGCCGCCGGACTTCCGGGGAAAGCATCAAACAGCATGTTCCAGTCGTATACCGCACCGATCGCGTCAATAAATGCATGATATGCCGCACAGGCAATCACGCTCTTCGTTGCCTTATAAATCGCTGCCAGGGCAAAAGCCCAGATAAAGATGGTGATCCCAAAGCCGATGAGGCTGTCTCCGTAATGGTTGGAGGTCGGATCCAGCCATAGCGGGAAATGCCATACCCACCAGATTCCGGCCGTTATGAGGACAGACCACGGAAACGCCATCCTTTGATCCAGTTCCGGCTGCAGAAGTCCCCGCCAGCCGGTTTCTTCCGCAATTCCGACAAACGGGATCATGATCAGAAATCCGAGCGGAAGCATATACCAGGGAGAACCGTTCGGTGTTCCGCAGAAGAGTGCATAGACCAGCGCCATCATGCAGAATCCTGCCGTTATCAGAATTGTCTTGCCGGGCTTTTCCGTTCGGAAAATGCCGCGGAGGAACTTCCGCAGGCATTGTTTTTCCCGAAACACGGCAATGAACGCAGCCGAAAGGAAGGGCGTCGGAGTCGAAAAAATGAGACCGACAGCCGCATACAGAAGGTATCCTGCACTTATTTGTCCTGTCTCTTTATAGGCAGCGGAGTACGGGCTCAGCCACAGTTCCAATGTCAGAAAACAAAACACAGACAGCCCAAGGATCAGCAGCAGATACCACGAGAGCCGGCTCAGTGACGGAACTTTTTTATTCTTTCTTTGTTTCATAAAGCCACAATTTATAATCCTTTCTATATGAATTCATATGTTAGACGCGAATATCCAGGATTCGTTACAGATACTTCCCAATTAAATTTCCTTCAGTCTCAAGACAGGAATTCAAAATATAACGAGTCGGTTTTTCGATTTTGTTGAAGCGTTTTTTCCGCTGATTTTGTTTGCAGTTTCCGGAGTAAACCTTCAGTTTCCAAGACTCCTGAGCAAAACAAAAAAGACTCCAATTGGAGTCCTTCTAAGTAGTGGGGGGAGGATTTCAACCTCCGACCTCCGGGTTATTCATTTTCTCTCCATGGGTAAATTTATGACTTATATCACTCATCTCCTTATTGATTTTTACTTCCAAATGACACTCCTCTCCGCCCGTAAGGGCATGAAAAAGCCACTGTTTTGGTTTCCCGCCGCGATGGCTTCAGTTACTGTATATCTTCTTGCCAATTCACTGATCAGTTCAGCTGTTCCAGAAGGTCGTCATATTCAGGATTGCCGCTCCGGATACCTTCGTCAAAGCAGCCTTTCTTATACCACTCAGGATTAGCGTCATTCTCAGGAATGGATCCGTGATTCCAATAGTACGCTCCGTCTGAGTCAAACAGCAGACCCCACCAGCCGTAATTATCGGGCGTACCGCCAACGAGGATGACTTCTCTTGAGCCGTCTTCTTTTTTTATCTCATACCGATAGTACTCTGAAGCACTGCAAAGATCTGTGACATCGGTCCATTGATCATCAAGCACAAAGTAAAGCCGG